>CAZCQT010000007.1:0-19491 GCA_964500905.1 uncultured Moorellales bacterium | reverse complement strand
CCCGGATTTTCCTGGCGCCCAGTGAATTATGCCTATTGAGACATGGCAAAACCATGGTCTTTAAGAACCATGGTTTTATGCTGCCCGCAGAATAATTTGACCGGGGCCTGAGCGTCCTAAAATCCTTTGTATTGGGGTTCTTCCTGCTCAAGCTGGTAAACTCTGCTGGATATTTGATTGACAATCTGCTGAGTAGATTCAGCAGCATTCTGGAACAGGGTTTTAGCCTCCTGGTTTTGGGTGCTTAAGGCAAAGGTCTCCAGGCTGGCCTGAGCACTTTTTAAAGAGGCTAAACAAGTTTTCACGTCAGAAGCAACTGTCATGTTTTCACTCCTTTCCTTACTCTTTTCTTAGTATCCCTTGGAAAGAAAACGGCATGAGTGGTAAATATAGTAAGCATTTTCAAGAATTAATACTTGTATCCGGTCAAATAATAATTTAAGAAATTATAAAGCAAATTTTAAATATGCAGGGAGTGATAAAGATGTCTGCCAAAAAAAAGAAAGTAACAACAGCAGAAAAGGATTACCAAAAACTTATGGCCTCTATTGCCAATTTAGCCAAAGACCCACGCCCCCTGGCTGCAAGAAACTTAAAGGCAGACCATCTTATCGGATTCGAGAAGGGAGCTATAGGGTTATTTATGAAATTATTGACGATATTAAAGCAGCTATGTCAGGTCTGTTGGCTCCGGATCTGAAGGAAGTTATTTTAGGCCAGGCAGAAGTCAGAGCTTTAATTAAGGTGCCTAAAGTAGGCATGGTTGCGGGAAGCTATGTAGTAGACGGTAAAATAACAAGTAAGGCCCAAGTTAGGGTAATTAGGGATGGCATTGTTGTTCACGAAGGTCACTTAAGTTCCCTTAAAAGGTTCAAGGATGATGTCAAAGAGGTCATGCAAGGGTTTGAATGTGGTATTGATATTGAGAGCTTTAATGACATCAAAGAGGGGGATATTATAGAAGCTTTTGAAATTGAAGAAATTAAACGGGAATTATAACTGCTTAAGGAGGGCATAACCATGAGTTATCGTACTCGACGAGTAGAAGAGGAAATTAAAAGGGAAGTAGCAAATATTATTAAAGATAATATTAAGGATCCACGAGTAGGTTTTGTGTCGCTTACAGGGGTAGATGTTACACCTGATTTCCGTTATGCAAAGGTTTATGTAAGTGTTTACGGGGATGAAGAGGCAATTAAAAAAACTATGGAGGGACTTGAGCAAGCTTCAGGGTACATCAGGAAAGAAATAAGCAGGCGTATAAAGCTAAGAAATTCGCCGGAGCTGTCCTTTCATTTTGATGAATCTATCAGACATGGAGCAAAAATCGCTGAAATTTTATCAAAAATGCATTCCGAAGAGGGTCAAAATGATGTATAGTGAAATAGTTGATTTTTTAAAACAAACTAAAAGTGTTTTGATAACTGCCCACGAAAGGCCGGATGGGGACGCTATAGGATCAGCACTTGCCCTGGAAAAGGGCTTGCAAAGCTTGGGTATCAGGACTGTAATTATGCTAAAGGACTTTGTACCTGAAATGTATAAGTTTTTGGCAGGTTCAAGCAATATTTTATTACCGTCCTATTTGGGTTGGCAGCCGGATGCAATAATTGCCTTAGATAGTACTGAGTGGGAAAGAATTGGCGATTTTGTTGATGATATCTTGCAAAATTGCACTAGTATCAATATAGATCATCATCCCAGCAACAAGCATTTTGCCGATTTTAATTGGGTTGATCCTAAAACAGCGGCAACCGGTGAAATGATTTTGCTACTTTTAAAAAAGTTAAATGTATTAATTGATTTAGACATGGCTACCGCTTTATATACCGCTATTGCAACAGATACGGGCTTTTTTCAGCATGGGAATACCTCTTCTGAGGTGTTGACGATAGCGGCTGAGTTAGCACGGCTGGGAGCGAATCCCGCTGAAATTAGTGGACATATTCATGGAAACAAATCTTTAAACGCACTTAAAGCTCTGGGTTTAGCCCTTAACTCATTGCAACTTTCAGCAGGAGGAAAGGTAGCATGGGTGGGATTAAATTCATATGAGCTGGGGAGTCTTCGCGTAAAAGAAGAGGAATTGGAAGGTTTAGTTAACTACCCCAGATCTATTAAGGGGGTAGAGGTTGGTCTTTTTTTTAAGGAGGCAGCCCCTAACGAAATACGTGTAAGTTTAAGATCCCGTGGTAAGGTTGATGTTAATATTGTAGCAGGGCATTTTGGTGGTGGCGGACATAAAAATGCAGCCGGTTGTACTTTAAAGGGAAATTGGGAAGAAAGTGTATCTGAAATGGTAGGCTTGTGCAGGGAACAGGCAGGTGAAATTTAATTAACGGTTTTATAAATGTTTTAAAACCACCGGGAATGACATCTCATGATGTAGTTGCTTGGTTGAGAAAACTATTGAAAATGAAAAGGGTTGGTCATGGGGGTACATTAGATCCCAGTGTAGCAGGGGTTTTGCCTGTGGCATTAGGTAAAGCTACCAGACTGTTGGAATATCTTTTAGTTGCAGATAAGGGGTATCGCTGCGAAATGGTTTTAGGTTTAGTTACCTCTACGCAAGATCTTGATGGACAAATTTTAGAGAAAAATCCAGTGACAAAAGAACAATTAAGTAATTTGCCAGGTGTTTTAAAACAGTTTACCGGTGAAATAGAACAAGTCCCACCGATGATTTCGGCAGTACGTTACCAGGGTAAACGCTTATATAGATTGGCTCATCAAGGAATAGAAGTCGAGCGTTCACCAAGAAGAGTTACCATTTATCAGTTGAAAGTTCTAGATACTTTATTAGACAAAGAAAAGTATATTATTCGGTATGATGTGACTTGTTCAAAGGGAACATATATCAGAACACTTTGTCATGACATAGGGCGACACCTAGGTTGTGGTGCCAGTATGTCCTTTTTGCTGCGTATTAAAACAGGTAATTTTTTATTAAAAGATTCTTACACTTTAGAAGAGATACAACGATTATGGGAAAAGGGGCAAAAAGACTTTTTATTGCCTATGACTGATATTTTATCAATTCCTTCGATTATGATTGGACAAAGGGATGCACTTATGATAATGAAGGGAAAGCAATTGCAACTAGATACCCTTTCTACGATTGAAAACCCTTATAATGGGCAAAAGGTACAGATTTTGGATAATAACGGGTTGGTTGCGATAGGCGAATTATTACGGGAAAATCAAGGGTTTAAATTGCAGCCCAGAAAAGTTTTGAGATAAAGAGGTTAATGTTAATGGAGATTATTTATGGTCTACCGGCTACCCCTTTAAAAGAGTCTACATATATAGCCTTGGGTAGTTTTGATGGTGTTCACCTTGGGCACCAGGCTTTAATAACCCATGCGGTAATAGAAGGGGAAAAAGCAAAAGGAAACAGCGTAGTATTAACTTTTGAACCACATCCTTTGAAGGTTTTAAATCCCAAGCAGCCATTAAATTTGATACTTTCAAATAGATTAAAAGCGAACAGAATTGCCGCCTTAAAGCCTGATCAACTAATTTTTTTACCATTTACTTCGGAATTAGCCTATAAAACTCCAGAGCAGTTTGTTGTAATGTTAAAAAAGATTCTGAATCCCTATGCTTTAGTTATAGGGTTTGATTATTCTTTTGGTAAGGGCGGTTCCGGTAATCCTGAATTATTAAAGGCACTAGGTAAAAATCTGGGTTTTGAAGTACATATTATACCGGCACAAAATTACGAAGGTAGTCCTATCTCCAGTACTAGGATTCGTCAGGCATTAACATTGGGAGATATAGATTTAGCCAAGCAATTGTTAGGCTATTGGCCTCTACTGGAGGGCATGGTTATGGACGGCGAAAAAAGAGGGAGGAAATTAGGCTTTCCTACTGCTAACCTTAAAATGGAGGATTCTATCGTGTTGCCCCGAGAAGGAGTTTATGCTGCAAGAATTTATTTAAGTGGTATTAAATATTTTGGAGTGGTAAATGTAGGTAAAAAGCCTACATTTGGCGGGGGCAGAGAAAAAAGTGTAGAGGTACATATAATTGACTTTCAAAAGGATATTTACGGTGATAATATAGAAATCCAGTTTTTAGGTCGCATTAGATCCGAAATAAAGTTCGAGAACCCATCTCAACTTATTAATCAAATCCAAGTGGATATTAATGCTGCTCAAAAAATATTGATGATGAAGAGCTAACAAGCAATTTTAGCGGCTTTCAAGCTGTTTAAAGCCGTTTTAGTTATAAAGAAATATGATTTTGCTATTCGGTTTTGATATTATATATATTTTCTATAAAATAGTTTGATTATCATAAGCTGATTATGTATAATACAAATGGCATTTAACCTCAGTAAGGTTAAACGTAACTCCGGCGTTTGACGTTGCTGTAGGGGATCTTGAAAAAAGGAGGTGATGACCTTGGCTTTGGACTATGCAGAAAAAAAAGTGATTATTGATGAGTTTAAATTACATGAAGGAGATACAGGTTCTCCGGAAGTGCAAATTGCCATCTTGAGCAAAAGGATTAACCAACTGACGGAACATCTAAAAGAGCATAAAAAAGATCACCATTCAAGACGAGGTTTGTTAAAAATGGTAGGTCAACGTCGTGGTTTGTTGAATTATCTTTATAAAACAGATTTTGAGCGTTATAGGCAGGTTATCACAAGGTTAGGCTTAAGAAGGTAAGGGCGTTTATACGCTCTTTCTTTTTTAAGTCAGTCATTTTAGTATTTTTTCTAAACAATAGAGGAAATAATAGTTAATACGGAGAAAGATTGCTTAAAATAATTGTTGTAAAATGAGGAGGTATGGATAATTTGAGTGAATTGCCAATTAACGTTCTCAGAAAATCAATAGATTTTCATGGCAGAAAACTTACGCTGGAAACAGGGCGCTTAGCCCAGCAGGCTGGCGGATCAGTGGTTGTTAATTATGGGGACACAGTTGTTTTGACCGCTACTACAGCTTCGAAAGAACCTAGAGAGGGAATAGATTTCTTTCCATTAACTGTTGACTACGAAGAAAGATTATATGCAGTGGGTAAAATTCCAGGGGGATTTATAAAAAGGGAAGGAAGACCTAGTGAAAAAGCCATTCTTTCCGCTCGTTTAATTGACCGTCCTATTCGCCCCTTATTTCCGGATGGTTATCGTAATGATGTACATGTTGTTGCATCCGTTTTATCAGTTGATCAAAATAATCCACCAGACATAACAGCGATGCTGGGGGTATCTGCGGCTTTAGCAATATCCAATATTCCTTGCGAGGCTCCTACTGCAGCAGTGTTGGTAGGTTTGGTAGCTGGACAACTTATAATTAATCCTACTTTAGCCCAAATGGAGAAAAGCAGTTTACATTTAATAGTTGCCGGTACTAAGGATGCCATTATGATGGTAGAAGCAGGTGCGGATGAGGTTCCGGAGGAAATAGTCTTAGAAGGTATCTTGTTGGCTCATGAAAACATTAAAATTTTGGTTGAATTCATCGAATCCTTTGTTGAAGAGGCCAGAATCCAAGGATTAGTTAGCGAAAAGACTCAAGTGCTACCGCCAGAGATACCTACTATTTTTGTAGAGGACTTTTCTTTTTATGCCAAGCCCATATTGCAAGATGGAATAAAAAGGTGTGCATTGGAGAAGAGAAAAAAATTAGATCGTGAAAGCTATATTCAATCACTAAAAAATGAAATTATTGAAAATTTCAAAGCACAACATGTAGATATTGAAGAAGAGCATAGTAATAGCAGCAAATTGTTCGGAAAGATTTTGGACGAATTGGAAAAGAAGCTTGTACGAAGTCTGGCTGTTGAAGATAATTTAAGGGTAGATGGCCGTAAACTGGATGAAATCAGAGGCATAAACTGTGAGGTTGGAGTGTTGCCGCGTACCCATGGTACGGGCCTGTTCACACGTGGTGAGACTCAAGTATTAACAGTAGCTACACTGGGAGCAGTCAGTGATGAGCAAATACTGGATGGCTTGGGTGTGGAAGAATCAAAGAGGTTTATGCATCATTATAATTTTCCACCGTTTAGCGTAGGCGAAACCAGGCCTATGAGGGGACCAGGACGCAGGGAAATCGGTCATGGTGCTCTAGCGGAAAGGGCGTTGGAGCCAGTTTTTCCAAAAGATGAAAATTTCCCTTATACTGTTCGCCTTGTTTCTGAGGTACTGGGCTCTAATGGCTCTAGTTCTATGGCTAGTGTTTGTGGTAGCACCCTCTCCTTGATGGATGCAGGGGTTCCAATTAAAGAGCCTGTGGCGGGAATTGCAATGGGACTAATTAAAGAAGCAGATAGGGTTGCAATTCTTACTGATATTCAGGGCATTGAGGATGCCTTGGGTGATATGGACTTTAAAGCAGCAGGAACATCAAAAGGTATTACGGCATTGCAAATGGATATCAAAATTTCCGGTACAACTAAGGAAGTTTTGACAAAAGCCTTGGTGCAGGCTAAAGAGGGCCGTATGTATATTTTAGAAAAGATGCTTGCAGTTATTCCTGCTTCCAGAGAAAACTTGTCTCCCTTTGCTCCAAGAATTATTAGAACAGATGTGGATCCAGATAAGATACGTGATATTATTGGACCGGGCGGAAAAATAATTAAAAAAATTATTGAAGAAACAGGGGTAGAGATTGATATCGAAGATGACGGTAGGGTATTTATCGTTGCTGTAGATGGACAATCCGGTGAAAAAGCTCTTCATATAATTGATTCTATTATCAAAGAGGTAGTAACTGGGCAAATTTATATGGGGAAGGTAACTAGAGTAGCGGATTTTGGAGCTTTTGTAGAAGTAATTCCTGGTGTTCTCGGTTTACCGGGAAAAGAAGGGTTGGTGCATATTTCTCAGCTTGATGAGCAAAGAGTGGAAAAGGTTGAGGACATAGTAAGACTGGGTGATGAGGTTTTAGTAAAAGCCATCGGTTTTGATCCCCAAGGGCGCCTAAAGCTTTCACGAAAAGAAGCATTGAGAGATCAAAAAAACAATAGTACGCAAAAACCGTAAACCAAGTGTTTACGGTTTTTTGCATATACCGTTTATATTTTGCATATACTTTCCTGACAAACTCTTAAAAGGAGTGAGCTGGGTGAAAATATTTTTTTGGAGTTACCGTAATATATTGATAATTGGATTTGTAATGTTGGTTTTGTTAGGCGTCGGGCTAGTGACTACGGAAAAGGCGGATCTTGATTTAAGTATGGTTACAAATTTTGGTGCTGATCAACCTATTTATCAGGGTAACAAAGAAGAGGATAAGATGGCATTAACATTTAATGTCGACTGGGGGGAAGAATATATTGAGGGGATTTTGAATGTTTTGGAAACACATCAAGCCAAAGCCACTTTTTTTATTACAGGTCGATGGGCAAAAAAATTTCCCGATTTAACCCGGCAAATTGCAAAGGCTGGTCATGAAATTGGTAATCACGGATTTTCCCATCCCCATCCTGATCAAATTAGCAAAGAAAAAAATCAACAAGAAATTCTTGAAACAGAAAAGGAAATCAAAAAATCTACTGAAATAAAAACTGTTTTATTTGCTCCACCTTATGGGGAACATAGTACAGTTGTTTTGCAAGCCGCCAGTGAACTAGGTTATAAAACCATTTTGTGGACCATAGATACAATAGATTGGGATAAAAGCAGAACAGCCGAAATAATTCGTGCTAAGGTAGCTGATAAAGCGGAAAAAGGAGCGATTGTGTTAATGCATCCCACAGATAGAACCTTACAGGCTTTGCCTTTTATATTACAGGATTTAAAGAATAAAAACTTTAGATTAGTGACTGTTACGGAAGTATTGCATTAAATAATATGCTTATTTTAACTATATAAAACTCAAGAGAGCTAGCCATAATAAGCCTAATAGCATAAGCATTAATAGAAGGCGAACATTAGGTATAAAGGGGTTAGCTCAATGGAAAAATTATTAAAAATCCTATTATATGTAACTTTAATATTTGTTTGCTGTAGCTCAAGAATTCAAGCCTCACCACCCATTACGGCTCCAAGCTATGTGTTACTAGAATCCGACAACCTTGAAATCTTAGCCGACCTTAAAGGTAACGAAAAAAGACCCCCAGCCAGTACCACAAAAATACTTACCGGCATATTGGCATTGGATTTAGCTGATATTGAGGAACAAGTAAGGATTAGTTCAAAATCAGCCAGTGTTGGGGATGCTTCCATTTATTTAAGATCGGGGGAGATTTTTCGCCTCGTCGATCTTCTTAAAGGGGCTTTAATTAATTCTGGCAATGATGCCGCTTTTGCCATAGCTGAACAAGTTGCCGGAGATGAAAAGCTTTTTGTTGATCTAATGAACAGAAAAGCAAGAGTGTTGGGAGCCGTAGATAGCTGTTTTACTAATCCTCATGGTTTGTCTGGGGAGCAGCATGTATCCACAGCCTACGATCTTGCATTAATTACCAGCTACTCTTTAAAAAATCCTCATTTTTCCGAAATAGTGGCTACAAAAAATGATCAAATCACCTCTCTTAATGGTAAAAGAAAAATTAACTTGTCAAATACGAATAAATTACTTTGGAAAAGCCTTGAAGTTAAAGGGGTTAAAACTGGAACCACGAATCTTGCGGGAAAATGTCTGGTTAGTGCAGCAGAAAAAGAGGGTCGATTGCTTGTCGCTGTGGTATTAAAAAGCAATGACCGTTTCGGCGATTCCGACAAATTGTTGAACTGGGGTTTTACAAAATTTAGATTATATAATGTTAATAGGAGTGAATACTTGGAAGTTCTCAGCATGCCTAATGGATATCCAAACTTGGTAACAGTTGGACCGGCAACTGATTGCAAGTTAACTGTTTCAGGTGAAGAAACATTAGAGGCTACAGTCGAATGGCTGAAAAACTGTTCGCCTCCCCTAAGCAAAGGGACAATTTTGGGTTATCTCGTGATCAGTCAAAATGGACAAGTTTTAAAAAAGATACCGATGCAAACAGGAGAAAAAGTAATTTTGAGGGATTCATTCAGCCTATTTTTAAAAAAACTTTTTTATTGAAAAAATTAGTAGGTATTAGTGGGTAACGGTTTTTTTGTATATTTTTATATTACTGTAAAATGCTTTAGAAAATTGCAGGAATTTGATAAGAATAACAGAAATAAGAATCTCCGAAAGAGAGGAGATTTTATGTGTCAAAAACATGTTTTGCAAAATAGGGTCAGAATAGTGGCAGAAAATATTTCATTTGCTCATTCGGCCGTTATTGGTATTTGGATTAAAAGTGGTTCAAGATACGAAGATGATACTAATCGAGGTGTTTCTCATTTTATTGAACATCTTCTTTTTAAAGGCACCTCAAATAGAACAGCTAAGCAAATTGCGGAAGAACTGGAGGCCCTGGGTGGAACTTTAAATGCATTTACTTCAAAGGAATATACTTGTTTTTATGCTAAAGTGCTTGCCGCTCATTTGCCAAGGGCAATAGATCTATTGAGTGATATGATTTTTAATTCAAATTTTGCGGAAGAAGATATTAAAAAAGAAAGAAATGTTGTTTTAGAAGAAATAAAAATGTATGAAGATACACCCGATGAATATATTCACGATTTATTTGTTTCAAATGTATGGGAACAGCATGCCTTAGGCTACCCTGTTTTAGGTACAAGTAATTCAATTGAGGGTGTGGATAAAAAAACAATAGTTAAATACTATAATGAGCATTATACACCGGGTAATACAGTTATAGCTGTGGCCGGAAATATTAATTATCAGATAGTCTTTTCTCAACTGGAAGCAGTTTTTGGGGGTTGGACTTCTCCGCAGACGGTAACAGGTAAGCTGATTTCACCGATGGTTACTAGAAAGGATGTTTTTTACCCAAAGGATACGGAGCAGGTACACTTTTGTGTAGGGACACCGAGTGTAGCCCAGGATGACGAACGCATTTATGTAATGACAGTATTAAACAGTGCCATAGGAGGTGGCTTAAGTTCCAGATTGTTTCAAACCGTCAGGGAAGAAAAGGGTTTAGTATATTCAATTTTTTCGTATAATGCATCCTACACGGGAGCAGGTTTATTTTCAGTATATGCCGGAACCCGTTCATCTACCGTGATAGAGGTGCTGAATTTAATTTTAAAGGAATTAAAAAAAATCCAAAAGGATGGTATCTCCCAAGAGGAATTAAATCGAATACAAACTCAGGTTAAAGGCAATATTTTGCTTTCAACAGAAAATGTAAGTAATCGGATGAGTCGCTTGGGCAAAAGCGAAATAAGCTTTAACAGAATTGTAACTGGCGAGGAAATTATTGATAGAGTTTTTAAGGTAACTCTATTGGATATTCATTCCTTGGCAAAAGAATTATTTCAAGGAGAAAAATTCAGCTATATTTCCTTGGGGCCCGAAAGGCTTTCAACGGAATTTCCTGAATTACTTTCCGCAAATTTATTGTTATAGGGAGTTTTTAAATTGGCCAGAAAGTTTGAAGTAATCGAATCCTTTAAAGATAAAAGTATTAATTTGCCAACCAGAAAAACTAAGTATAGTGCCGGCTATGATTTCGAGGCGGGTGAAACGACCCATGTTGCCCCTAATGCTATGGTATTGATACCTACGGGTTTAAAGGTATATATGGAACAGGATGAAGTACTTATGTTGTATATAAGAAGCAGTTTGGCAGTAAAAAAAAGATTAGTATTGGCAAATGGAACAGGAATTATAGATGCCGACTATGCGGATAATGATGACAATGAAGGACACATTCAGTTGGCAGTTTGGAATATTGGGAGTGAGACAATTAATATTAAAAAGGGAGAGGCAATAGTGCAAGGAATATTTTTAAAATATTTGCTTACTTACGATGACATGGTGGAAGTAGAAAGGGTTGGTGGTTTCGGAAGCACCGGCTAAAAGAGGTATTATAAAAGTTTAAGCAACGGATTGCATATTTTGTCCAAGCCAATCATAGGATTTGGTAGGGGTGATTGGTGTAGTGGGGGCAAAAATTTTAATAGCGTCTTTAATATTTTTAGCTGTAGGTTTATCGGTCAAACAGCGGATTTTCTATTTAAAAAAAAATAGCAAGTTTAATCAGGTTACTGACGTTCCAATCAGTTCTTTATTTTCAGAATCTTTAGCTCATTTAATAGGTGTAGCCGGTGGAATTTATTTGTCATTGACTTTAATAACCTCTTTTTTAGAGATAGATTTGCCCAGTAAGGTATCCTTAGGGGGAGTGACTCTACAACCATTGGCAATGGTTGCTTTAGTTTTGGCTATTTTGCAACCGGCGGTGCTTTTATTTTATTACCGTTATATTAAAAAATGATTTGGTGGGATGTTGTTTAATGAAAATGAGTGAATTTGCTGGTAAAGAAATTGTTAATATTTTTGATGGTGCCAGACTGGGAACAGTCAATGATACGGATTTAGTTATTGATGCAGCAACAGGATCGGTGGAATCTATTATTTTGCCAAACAAGCAAAATGTTTTTAGTCTTAGATTAAAAAGTTCTCCAATTATAATCCCCTGGGAAGCAGTAAGAAAAATCGGGAGTCAATTAATTGTGATTGATTTAGAATTGAGTCGTGCAAAGCATAATGAATTTTGACAGCGAATAATAAGGGATTAGTAGTTCAGCAGCTGCATTTCTTGACAAAGGAGTAAATAGCATGCTAAACTAATAAAAAATCAATAATATGCCTCATCAAATCAAGGTGGGGTAGAGGTGCGGATGCCAAAAGTAATTTCAGTAACCAGGCGGGGAATGAACTGAAGCGAAAGGGACAGCCGCCGAAATGCTGGATTTGCCAGGATTCAGTGTTGGGTCTGCATTGAATAAGTGCAGGACTGTCACCGTAAAACAACCTAAATTTACGGTGGAGTGCTATCTCTAAATAGGGTGGGTGGGCTAAAATTTTGGCTTGGATAATGCACATCCAAGCTTTTTATTTGCTTTATGATTAACTAATTTAATAAGGGGTACAATCAATATGGAGATACAAAGAACAACAATTGCTATAACAGGTGCATGTGGTAAGGTGGGCCTTGAAATGGTAAAGGCTGTAATCAAAACCCCTAATTTAAAATTAATTGCGGCGGTAGACATTAAAAACACGGGAATTGATATCGGCGAATTGGCCGGTATGGGCACTAATGGTATATTAGTTGGGGAATCCATAAGTACCAATACTTGGGACGAGTTAGATGTAATAATTGATTTTACTTATGCCAAGGCGGCTTACCAGCATATAAAAGATGCCTTGAGGCATGGAGTATCAGTTGTTTCTGGCACAACAGGCTTATCTATGGCACAAAAGGAAGAAATATCTGCGTTGGCGAAAGAAAAGCAAACTGGGGTGGTTATAGCACCTAACTTTGCCATAGGTGCCATTTTGATGATGCGAATCAGTCAGGATTTGGCCAATTGGTTCACAGATGCGGAAATTATTGAACTCCATAACCCGTATAAATTAGATGCACCATCAGGTACAGCCATTAAGACCGCAGAATTAATACAGGAGAGATGGAGGGAACAAAATATTCCTCTCAAAATGGAGGAATTACCTGCTAACCCGGCTAGGGGGGATTGCAAAAAAGGAATTCCTATTCACAGTATTCGTTTGCCTGGTGTTGTGGCACATCAAGAGGTTATATTTGGTTCCTTGGGTCAAACTATTTCCATAAGGCATGATTCCTACTCAAGGGAGTCTTTTATACCAGGGGTGTTGCTTGCAGTTAAAAAGGTTGTGAATTTATCTGAAGCTGTATTTGGCTTAGAACAGTTGTTATTTTCTTAGTTTCATGTTGACCCTTCTCCAAAGGCCTTCATATGCTATTAGTACATTTAGAAGGATTTTAAGGAGGGGGAAGTGTGGACGGAAGCCTAAAAAATTTTAAAATAGCAGTGTTAGGTGGGGATAGTCGGGAATTAATTTTAATAAAGGAACTGGCTTCTTTAGGTGCAAAGGTGTTGCTGGTTGGGTATGATTTAATTCAGCTATCGGAAGCTTTTACGAAAACTGATTTAAGAACTGCTTTGTGCCAAGCTGATGCTCTTATTTTGCCGATGTCAGGCGTAGATGAGGATGGAAAAATTAAAGCAGTATTTGCTAAAGAATCATTGGTTGTAAAGTCAGATGAATTTAATTTTGTAAAACATACTACCCCAATTTTGTCGGGAATACTGAGTGCCTATTTAAGGGACTTAAAAGAAGTTTTCAACTTAAATATTATTGCAACTGCTGAACTTGATGAAATTGCGATTTTAAATTCTATACCGACTGCCGAAGGTGCTATTGAAATTGCCATTTGCGAAATGAAAATTACCTTACATGGTTCTGATGCCTTGGTCTTAGGTTTCGGAAGGGTTGGTAAGACCCTTGCCAGAATGTTAAAAGGTATTGGTGCAAAAGTATCAGTTGCAGCACGTAAAACAGTTGATTTGGCACGAGTGACGGAGCAAGGTTATGAGGTCCTTACCTATCAAAGCATTAGCGATAATATTGGCAGGATGGATGTGATTTTTAATACAGTTCCATCCCTGGTATTAACTGGCAGCCTATTGGAAAGGCTTAACCCCGCAACAGTGATTATTGATTTGGCCTCTAATCCCGGGGGAGTTGATATTAATTCAGCAGCACAATTTGGAGTAAAAGTAATACACGCTTTAGGGTTACCGGGAAAAACTGCACCTTTAACAGCAGGTAAAATCTTAGGTAAAGCTTACCCTCAAATAATTTTAGGCGAAATTGAAGCTATTGCGATAAAGGGGGGAGCCAAGTGAGCCTAAGCGGTTTAAAGATTGGAACAGCACTTACCGGTTCTCACTGTACTTTTGAGATAGTGTTCAACCAAATTGAATGTTTGATTAATAAAGGTGCTATAATTTATCCTATCATTAGTGATTGTATCAGCGGAACCAATACAAGGTTTGGGGAAGGACAAAAATGGGTAAATAGATTGAAGGAGCTGACTGATAAGGAAATTATTGATACCATTGTAAAGGCAGAGCCAATCGGTCCGGGAGATTTTTTAGATGTAGTTTTAGTGGCACCTTGCACTGGGAATACATTAGCCAAGGTGGCAAATGGGCTTGTGGATACCCCCGTTTTAATGGCAATAAAGGCTCACCTGAGGAATTTAAAACCGGTAGTGATCGCCATCTCCACTAACGATGGTTTGGGCATAAATGCAAAAAACCTGGGATTATTATTAAATACTAAAAATATTTACTTTGTTCCTTTTGGACAGGATAGCCCTTTTAAAAAACAGAATTCTTTGGTCGCACATATGGAAAAGATACCCGATACTATTATAGATGCACTTAAAGGCAGGCAGTTACAGCCTTTATTAGTAGAATATAAATAAACATTATTATACCTTATTTAATAGGGTTTAGGAGGAATGGGGTTGAAAACTTATAATATTGCTTTAGTAGGAACAGGTGTAGTAGGGGCCACTATTTTAGAAGTATTAAGTGCAAGAAAATTTCCTGTTAGATCTTTAAAACTGCTTGCTACAAGTCGTTCAGCAGGTAAGCAAATGATCTTTCAAGGTAAAAATTTTGTTATTGAAGAAACAAAGCCGGAGTCCTTTGAGGGAATTGATATTGCTTTTTTCGCAGGTGGTGCCGCTAGCAAATTATTTGCCAGGGAAGCCGTAGCAAGAGGTGCCCTTGTTATTGATAATGGCAGCTCCTTTAGAATGGATCCCGATGTACCCCTGGTAGTTCCTGAGGTAAACCCTGAAGATGTAAAAAGCCATCAAGGTATTATTGCAAATCCTAATTGTTCAACTATTCAAATGGTTGTAGCTCTTAAGCCAATTTTTGATACAGTTGGTATAAAGAGAGTGGTAGTATCTACCTATCAGGCAGTTTCAGGTGCAGGACAAGAGGCTATGGAGGAATTACTTGAGCAAACAAAAGACATCTCCCTAGGTAAACGATTCCGTGAACCAGAGAGATTTCCCTATCAAATTGCTTACAACCTTATTCCCCATATTGATGTTTTTATGGAAAATGACTATACCAAGGAAGAAATGAAAATGGTTAATGAAACAAGAAAGATGTTTCATGATGCTCATATGGCAATTACTGCTACCGCTGTTCGAGTACCTGTTATAAGAAGTCATTCTGAAGCAATTAATGTAGAGACAGTACAAAAATTAACTGCCATGGAAGCAAAAAGATTATTTGAAAAATCAAAAGGGGTTGTACTTGTTGATGACCCTCAAAACTTACAATACCCTATGCCTCTTTTCAGTTCTAATCGTGATGAAGTATTTGTTGGAAGGGTCAGGGAAGATATTTCATGTGAAAACGGGCTAAGCTTCTTTGTTGTAGCGGATCAGTTACGTAAGGGTGCGGCAACTAATGCAGTCCAAATAGCCGAACTTTTGATTGAATATGGCCTCGTATAAAATAGTGGCATTCTTAATTTGAATATCTACAGGTGGATTAAATAAATGTGTCAAAATGAGAGGTGGAAGACATGCTAAAGGATTTTGGTCAGGTTTTAACGGCTATGGTAACTCCCTTTAAACCGACCGGCGAAATAAATTATCAAGTTGCTGGAGAACTAGCCTTAATGCTCATTAATAATGGTAGTGACGCTTTGGTTGTTGCCGGAACTACCGGAGAGGGGCCAGTTTTATCACAAGAGGAAAAGATCCAACTATTCAAATTTATAAAAGAGGTAGTCGGCGATAATGCTCTAGTGATAGCGGGAACAGGAAATTATGACACTGCAGTTAGTATCGAATTATCTCGGAGGGCGAAGGATGTTGGTGTTGATGGGGTTATGTTAGTTGTCCCTTACTATAACAAGCCAAGCCAAGAAGGCCTATACCAACATTTTAGAACAATTGCCGAGGCTGTAGAGCTGCCAATTCTTCTCTATAATGTGCCTTCAAGAACTTCGAAAAATTTGGAACCTGCTACCGTGAAAAGATTATCTGAAATTGAAAATATTATTGCTTTAAAGGAAGCCGCCTGTGATTTGGATCAGGCTTCCGAGCTTTGTCGCATAACAGGCGAAGATTTTTTAGTTTATAGCGGTGACGATTCCTACACCTTGCCTATTTTGTCGGTAGGTGGGCATGGAGTAGTCAGTGTCGCGGCCCATTTAGTTGGAAAAGAAATAAAAGAGATGATTACCGCTTTTAAAGGCGGAGATGTTTTAAAAGCAAGAACAATACATTTAAAATTGTTTCCTTTAATTAAATCTCTCTTTATGACCAGTAATCCTGTGCCTGTAAAAACAGCAATGCAAATTTTGGGATACCAAGTGGGTGAGGTAAAACTTCCCTTGGTCCCTTTAATTGACGAAGAGAAATCAGCTTTAGTTAATAAACTAAAGGATTTTAAATTGATATAACCACTTTGTATAGATTTGATGTAATGTGTATTGTGGCTTGGTCTAAAATGCTGAGCCACTTTTTTGTATGAAACACTAATGAATTAATGAATGAATAATAGGTAAAACTAACAAAAGAGCTTTCCTTAAATCTTTTATATGTATGAAACGAATTGAATTTTAATAACACTTGAGATAATTACTTGATTGTAGTATAATTTTTTTAAGAGTATTTGTGCGGATTAGTTTTTATGATAGCTGCTTAAAAGCGCTAGGAGCGCTTTATTTTTTTGTTGCCTAAAAGGAGAAATCAAAAGGACGGAATGCCAAATCCAAAAAATGCACAATAAAAATTATTATGGAGGTTTATTTATGGAAGAAAACGAACAAAAAATCAGTATTATCCCCTTGGGCGGACTTGGGGAGATAGGGAAAAATATGACCATTATCAAATATAATAATTCTATGATTATGATTGATTGTGGCTTAAGTTTTCCCGAAGATGAAATGTTGGGAATTGATATGGTTATTCCTGATATCACATATTTACTGGAAAACAAGAAAAAACTAAAAGCAATTTTATTGACTCATGGGCATGAGGATCACATTGGTGCTTTACCTTATGTGCTTCGGGAAATTAATGTGCCCGTATACGGTACCAGACTAACATTATCCTTGCTTGAAGGAAAACTTAAGGAATATAATCTCAACTCAAGCGTGAAGCGATATCAGGTTAAACCAAGAGATAATATCAAAATCGGTCCTTTTCAAGCAGAGTTTATTAAAGTTAGTCATAGCATAGCTGATTCCGTAGGCATTGCGGTTCACACGCCTGTTGGTACTATTGTTCATACTGGTGATTTTAAATTTGATCAAACACCGGTGGATGGCGAAGTTACAGATTTTTATAAATTTGCGGAACTAGGAGAAAAAGGGGTTTTAGTGCTTTTGAGCGACAGCACAAATGTGGAGAAACCCGGTTTTACCTTATCGGAAAAAAGTGTTGGTTCATCTTTGGAAGAAATTTTTCTTCAATCAGAGGAAAGGATTATTGTAGCCAGTTTTGCTTCAAATGTCCATAGATTGCAACAAGTAATTAATACTGCGCAAAGATTCGGGCGAAAGGTAGCAGTGGCGGGCAGAAGCATGGTTAATGTAATTAATATCGCTTCGGAACATGGTTATTTGGACGTGCCTAAGGGTGTAATTGTGGAAATCGAGGAATTGTCTAACCTGCCAAAAAACAAGGTTGTCGTATTAACCACAGGCAGCCAAGGTGAGCCTATGTCCGCCTTGACACGTATGGCAATGTCCGATCATAGAAGGTTAGAGATAATACAGGGTGATACAGTTGTTATTTCTGCTACGCCAATTCCCGGAAATGAAAAGCTGGTAGCCAGAACAGTAGATAATCTATTTAAGCAGGGTGCTGATGTTATTCACGAAAAAGTTTCCGGTATTCACGTTTCTGGGCATGGCAGCCAGGAAGAATTAAAAATGATGATTAATTTAGTGAAACCAAAATTTTTTATCCCAGTTCATGGTGAATACAGGATGTTAGTAAAGCATGGCCGCTTAGCCGAAGAGGTTGGTATTCCAAGGGAAAATATTTTCTTGGCTGAAAATGGTCATGTATTGGAATTTACAGCCAAGAAGGGCCAACTTGCAGGGAAGGTTACTGCAGGACAAATAATGGTTGATGGTTTGGGTGTAGGTGATGTGGGTAATATTGTCTTAAGGGATCGCAAACAATTGTCTCAGGACGGTATCTTAATTGTAGTTGTAACTCTTTCCAAGGACAATAGAACTATTGTGGCTGGTCCTGATATAGTATCTAGGGGTTTTGTTTATGTTAGGGAATCCGAGGAATTATTGGAGGAGGCAAGAGAAAAAGTTGCTTTGGCTTTGGAGAAATGTCAAGAGAAAAACGTTACGGAATGGGCTCTGATTAAATCAGGAGTTCGTGAAACCTTGGGCAAATTCCTTTATGAAAGAACTAGGCGCAGGCCTATGATTTTACCTATAATAATGGAAGTATAAAAAAGACCTTAATTGGTCTTTTTTTTGTATTTATTTGCAGAAGGGAGTAAATACTAGTTAGGAAAATATAGTCCCGGGAGGAAGTCAAATTGAATGTGCAAAAAGATAGGTTATGTGGGAGCCCAAATACGGACACCCAATATTGCTCCGACAGTGAGAAACAAATAAATAACAATCAACAAAATCTTGAAAACCTGACACAACTGGGGCAGTTGGAGATACCCAAACCAAAAACTTCAATACATACAATGGCCATCGTGGGTCAAATTGAAGGTCATTTAGTAATGCCTCCCCAAAATAAAACAACAAAATATGAACATGTTCTACCACAATTAGTGGCCTTGGAACAAGATCCAAGTATTGAGGGTTTATTGATTATGATTAATACAATAGGTGGAGATGTGGAGGCAGGGCTGGCTATTGCTGAAATGATTGCCGGCTTATCCAAACCGACAGTTTCTTTAGTGTTGGGGGGAGGGCACAGCATTGGGGTTCCGATTGCTGTTGCTGCCAATTACTCTTTTATTGCAGAAACTGCTACTATGACAATACACCCCATTAGGTTAACGGGCTTGGTAATCAGTGTGCCCCAAACTTATGACTATTTAGATAAAATGCAAGAGAGAGTAATTAAGTTTGTTGTACGCCATTCAAAGATAAATGAAGAAGAGTTTAAAACCTTAATGTTGCAAACAGGAGAATTAGCCATGGATATCGGCACCGTTTTAGTCGGAAAAAAGGCGGTACAAGTACAATTAATTGACGCCTTGGGAGGCTTGTCGGATGCTTTGGCTAAATTGCAAGAATTAATCGATGAAAGAAAAAGGGGCGAAAGTTAAAGTGTTAATATATTCGATTCTGCCACCTGAACTTTTAATTGCCGGTTTAGAGAGTCATAGTAAAAAATTTGAAGAGGTAATTGATGGAATAAAGGTATTGGTTGAGCCGCTAGAGGGAAATACTGCAGTCATCAGCCAGATTTTAAGTACAAATCCTCATGACTTTTTAAACTCTAAACTGCAGCCTGGCCGTCTTATCTCATATGTACCTAATTAGAAAGCACACAAAAACACCCCGGGCAATGCCGCGGTGACATAAGAAAACATGAAGAAACCCAGTAAAATCAATGTTTTTA
>CAZCQT010000006.1:0-19827 GCA_964500905.1 uncultured Moorellales bacterium | reverse complement strand
GAGGTTCTTCTCCTTTTACCCGCTTTGTACTTTCTATTATTGTAATGATTGGTGCTTTAATTTTTCTAGGTTGTCCCCTGCGAATGGTCCTGCGGATTGCCGGGGGAGATTTAAACGCAATTGTTGGGTTATTTGGATTTGTAGCGGGGATTTTTGTTGGAGTCTTTTTCCTAAATAAAGGCTTTAATTTAAAACGGAGTTACCATCTGCCCAAACTGGAGGGTTATCTTTTTCCATCTCTTAACCTGGGCTTGCTAATTCTGCTGGTAGCAGCCCCTGCCTTTTTATTCTTCAGCGAATCAGGCCCCGGTGCTGCAACAGCGCCAATATTGATTGCACTTGCTGCCGGTTTAATTGTTGGTGCCTTAGGGCAAAGGACAAGACTATGTACGGTGGGCGGCATTAGGGATGCAATTCTTTTCCGGGACTTTCATTTACTGCTGGGCCTGTTATCTATTTTTGCGGTAGCCCTTTTGGCTAACCTTGGATTTGGATTTTTTAACTTGGGCTTTGAAGGACAGCCTATTGCCCATACCGATGGCATCTGGAACTTCCTAGGCATGACTTTGGTTGGCTGGGGCTCTGTTCTTTTGGGTGGCTGTCCCCTAAGGCAATTAATTCTGGCAGGGGAAGGTAATACAGATTCCGCTGTTTCCGTAATGGGGCTGCTTGTCGGGGCAGGGATCGCCCACAACTTTGGTCTGGCCTCAAGTGCTGCAGGTGCAGCCGGCAACGGACAAATCTCTGTATTAATTTGCATCCTGGTGCTGCTGATAATTTCTTGGTTTAATTCAGAGTTTTTAGTAAAAAAAATAGCTTGACAAGCTAATTAAAGGAGGATACCATGAAAACCATTGATACATCCGGCATGAGTTGCCCTCAACCTGTGCTGATGACAAAAAAAGTCCTGGACACCAAGGTGGATGGTGTTGATGTAACCGTAGACAATCTAACGGCTAAGGAATCTGTGGAAAGATTCATGGAAAGTGCCGGTTATGCTGTTGAAATCGAACATATTGACGGGAAGTTTATTCTAAAAGCAAGGAAGTAAGCAATGAACAAAATTTATCAAGTGTTGTTTTTTACCCACACCGGGGCCATTAAGTTTAACCGACAAATGAAAAAATTGGACATCTACTGCGAGTTAATGCCCGTCCCCCGGACCTTAAGTTCTAACTGTGGGGTAAGTGCCCGAGTTCATTTTAGTAATCAATTGGAGACCATTATTGATGAACAGATTGAAAAAATATATTTAAATGATAACGGACATTACCAGCTTCTTTACGAATCAATACAATAAAAAAGACCCTCCGGGGTCTTTTTGTCAGTCTGCTGTTATGTTTCTATTTCCTCAAACCTTTTTTTTCTACAAAATCTTGAATCTAATTGCCAGTTGTTTAAAGCCTTTTTGCTATCTCTTGAAGAAAAACTTTGGAAGTAACAACTCTTTTATCCGAAACCTCTGAAAGCTGGGCTAGGTCCCCTGTTAAAATACCCTCTTCAATAGTAGCAATTGAAGCCCGCTCAAGCCTATCGGCAAAATCCATTAAATCCTTTAGTCCGTCCAATTCCCCACGCTTTCTTAGGGCACCTGTCCAAGCAAAGATTGTAGCTACCGGGTTAGTTGATGTTTCCTCGCCTTCCAGATACCGATAATAATGACGGGTAACCGTTCCATGTGCTGCTTCGTATTCGTATTTGCCATCAGGCGAGACAAGTACTGAGGTCATCATGGCTAAACTGCCAAAGGCCGAAGCCAACATATCTGACATCACATCACCGTCATAGTTTTTGCAGGCCCAAACTATACCCCCTTCTGATCTCATAATACGTGCCACCACATCATCTATTAAGGTATAAAAATATTCAATTTTAGCCGCTTCAAACTTCCCTTGATATTCTTTCTCATAAACTTCCTGAAAAATATCCTTAAATTTGTGATCATATTGCTTGGAAATAGTGTCCTTGGTAGAAAACCAAAGATCTTGTTTTTGTTCCAGGGCATATTTAAAACAGGCTCTTGCAAAGCTTTCGACGGATTCATCCAGATTATGCATACCTAAAACCACGCCTTTGCCTTCAAACTCCTGAATGGTTTGCTTCATAACCTGTCCATCTTTTGAAGTAAAAACTAACTCAGCCTTACCCGGACCCTCTACCCGATATTCTACCCCTTTATAAATATCACCATAGGCATGTCTGGCTACGGTAATGGGTTTTTTCCAACTGCTAACCAGTGGTTTAATACTATCTAAAACAATGGGAACCCGAAAGATAGTACCATCTAAAATGGCTCTGATAGTTCCATTAGGGCTCTTCCACATCTCTTTTAGCCGGTACTCCTCTACCCTTTGTGCGTTTGGTGTAATGGTAGCACATTTCACGCCAACTCCGTATTTTTTGATTGCCTCCGCTGCGTCTACCGTAATCTGATCATCGGTTTCATTTCTTTTTTCCAGGCCCAGATCATAATACTCGGTTTTCAGATCTATGTAGGGCTCCAAAAGAAGCTCTTTGATCATTTTCCACAAAATACGAGTCATCTCATCTCCGTCAATTTCTACTAAAGGTACCTTCATTTTAATTTTTTGTTCCATATTTATCCCCTTTTCCTTAATATTTGTCACTTTAAAGGCTTATCCATATAACAATAAATCAAAATCCCCGGTTAATCAAGTTTTTGTCCCATTTTAGATCAAAAACCCTCCATTGGCACTAATAATTTGCCCCGTAATAAAGTTGGCTTTTTTGGAGGCCAAAAAAAAGACCACTTCAGCGATATCCCTTGCAGAACCAAGCACCCCTAAGGGGGTGTTGTTTTTTAAGTCTTCTATGGCACAACTATCTAAATGTGAGTTCATCTCTGTTTGAATAATACCGGGGCTTACGCAGTTTACCTGAATATTTGAGGGTCCCTCTTCTTTAGCCAAGGCTTTGGTAAAGCCGATAACGGCGGCCTTAGAGGCTGAATAATGAACCTCGCAGGAAGATCCTGTTATGCCCCAGATGGAAGAAATATTAATAATTTTTCCCTGCTTGTTGCTGATCATCCTTGGCAGAACACTCTGACAGCAATTAAAAACCCCTTTAATATTAGTGTCAAACATTAGATCCCAATCGTCTTCAGTTATATCAGTAAACAACTTCTGCTGTGCAACTCCTGCATTATTTATTAAAACATCAATATTACCGAATCTGTTATAAATTTCATATACCATTTTATCTACTTGAATCCTGTCACGAACATCCGCCCTAACCTTCATAACAATAAATCCTTTACTAAGTAAATAATGATGTAATTTGTCGGCGGCTTCTTCGCTTTGATAGTAATTAATTACTACATTATATCTTTCAGCGGCAAACAATTTCGCCGTCTCCATCCCTATTCCCCTTGAAGCACCTGTAATTAAAACCGTTTTCTTCATCTTACTCTTCCTTTCGGTTCAGCTAAAACACTTTCCCAACTTAATCCCAACAACATCTTACGCTTTGAACCCAATTACGTCAACATCCTATAAAATTAAGCAATAACCTAAAATCTTTTATCTTTTAGGAACGTACAAGCTTTATCATTATTAAATTATTGTTTTATAAAATTATCATTTATCGCATATTATTTTTACACTAATGACAACTGGCAACCCTTTTTTGTGGAAATTTGAATGAACACAAAAACATCCGGATAAAACAAAAATGCCGGCTAGGTGAAACCTAGCCGGTTTAGAGGTTACAAACATAATCTTTGTCGGACGGAGCAAAGTGTTGATAGTTTAACACACCACAACTTGGTATTTTTACAGATCTTCCACGAATTGAATCTTTACGCCATTAGGATCTCTAACGAAAAAGAATTTAACATTTGGATTGGGCTGGAAAGGCCCGCTTTCCACAGACAATCCTTTTTCTTCAATGAGTTTGATCTGTTCATTAACGGAGTTAACTTTAAAACCCAAGGAAATGCTTTCCGGATTACCCATTGGCTCCTGGCTAGAGTCATAAAACAATTCCACTTCTGTTCCCCCCGCACCCAAAAATGCTATTTCCATATCTGGCCCTGCTGCGAATCTTCTGTTTACAACAAGTCCAACTATCTCCTGATAAAATTTTATCGATTCCTCCAAGTTGTTTACTGTAATGGTACACCAGCAAAATTTCAAACTACAACACACTCCCGCTTTCATATTCGTAAATCCAACACCTACAGAACTCCAACATCTACTAATATTTTTCTAGCTTGATTACATCCATCCAGATATTTTTGCTTTGGTTTTCCTGTATTTATATCATAAACCAAAGGAAATTGAAAAGCATGAGCGGTATTTATTGGTGTATTGCCATCCTTAACCATATCCTCAATTTTATCACAAAGATTGTTCAACAGATTATTTACTTTATCCCTGCTCAAGCCCGCAGTTTCTTGCATCACTTCGTGTTGTATTCTTGTATCTTCAGGATTTTTACCAGAAGCCCAATTATATGCTCCACCAGAGGCAGTCAAGATCATTGCCAAAGCGGCGGTACGACAAATATCTTCTTCCTGAGAAAAAGCAAAGCCAGTGCTATTTGCCGGTGTACCAGTAGCAACTCCCACATTTCTTTCTATAGCTCGTAAAGCCGCACTAAGGCTCCATAAATGTTCCCTATCACTATTTTTACCCTTCATGTCGCTAATAAAAATACTACCTAATTTACCCCTAGACAGACTAAGCTGCTCTATAAAATTAGCCGTTACCGCAATAGCAACGCCTACCGAGCCCCCCGCCAGTCCACCTAACATGGACATAGCACTAATCCAAGGAGCAATACCTAGTTCCTGACAAAGAGTTGACAGATTTAGCCGTTCCCAATTAATTTTCTGCTCAGGAATAATATGAACACCAATCATCGTATTTTGTTGGTGACGCAGCCCCTGAGCCAAAAGGGCCGCTGTCCCGCCAGCAGTGCTCACCGTTGCAATCAACCCTAGGTGCATATTTGGCCTACCAGCCCGATTTAACGCATCTGCAATCGCTCGCTGTTCCCAAAAACCAGCTAAAATCTCAGAAGGGCAACCGGCCTTAATAGATACTCCGTCAATAGTAGGGACTCCTCCTGAAATTCCAAATCCTTTTACATGTTCCTCCTTGGCTGTGGTTTCTAGATAAGGTATAAACCATTCAGGTTCAATAACACCTGCACATGATGCCCAAGTCACCGGTGGAAAAGAATCTTTACTAGAACGGGGAAGTATTGTATGCTCCTCTTCGCCCCTGCCAAAAGTTCTAAATGTAGTATTTTTTTTGTATGACTGAACAAGTTCCTCTAACTCTTCCCTCGTCCATTTAACTACCCGCTGAGTATCCGTATTCAAAACTCCTGTTTCCAAAATAAACTCAATAGCTGCCTGAAAAATTCCATCAGCAACTTCATCACTTACTACGAGCTCTTTAGGGTTAAATTTTATGTTTGAATATTTTTTAACAATCTCGCGAGCCTTTTTACTAACGAGCAAATCAAATTCATCAACTTTCATTACTGGACCACTCATGGAGCGTTTTTCAAAATCTAACATGGTTAACATTATGAAACTTTCCTCCTTAATTTTAATTTTGCTAACAAAATTAAAAAAGTTTATTTTAAATATAATTGTTTTGACCTTCTTCCAAATGTTAAACGCCAAAACTTTAAATCAATAGCCAAGCAGCCTGTCACACAGCTTTACTGCTTCGATGGCATTTTCTGCCCAACCATCAGCTCCGAAGGAATCGACCACTGCTTGATTGGTTTCCGCTCCGCCTAAAATAACTTTGAATTCTCTTCTTAAGCCCATATCATTCAAATAATCAAGAAGCTCTTTGCAATAGCTAATAGTAGTTACTAAAAATGCTGAAAGGCCAATAATATCCGCACCAACTTCTTTTGCCTTGTCTATAAATTTCATAGAAGAAACATCAATACCTACATCATATATTTCATAACCCGCCAGTTCTAACTGCTTTGCCACTAAACCATAACCGATACTGTGGAGATCTCCTTGCACTGCACCAATCACCACTTTGCCCCGTTTAGAGCCTGCAGCTTTGGGAATTAACGGCTCTAAAATTGCCAGACATTCTTCCACCAAATTGCCGCCCATCACGAGTTCACCCAGAAAATACTCATTGTTAGCAAATAACTCCCCGATCCCTTTTAAGCCGGCCATCACTCCGTCTTGAAGGATATGCAGGGGATCCACTCCTTGCTCAATTGCCTCTTTAACTAATGCAAGGGCTTCCTCATCCTCTAAATCAATAATTGCTTGTACAATCTTCTCTACACTCATCAACACACCTCCGTTTTTGTTAATTGAAGTAATTGTAACATTCAAACAACTTTTTTTAGAGGGGCACCGGGGCCATTACCTCGGTACCAAGGTGCCATAACCCATTAAATCATCGCAAAGGCGAGCTGCTTTAATAGCATCGGCAGCCCAACCATCGGCACCAATTTTATTTGCCAACAGCTGGGAGGTCTTCGCTCCCCCAATCACAACCTTAAATTGATTTCTAATGCCAAGATCATTTAAATAATTCATTACCTCTTCCAGGTAAGGCAAAGTGCTGGTTAAAAAGGCAGAAAGACCAACAATATCAGCCTTTACTTCTTTTGCCTTATCAACAAAAGCTATAGATGGAACATTAATACCCAAGTTATGAACTTCATATCCCGCCAGCTCCAGTTGATGAACTACCAATCCGTAACCAATGCTATGCAGATCCCCTTGAACAGCCCCCATTACCACGATCCCACGTTTGGAGTTACCACCTTTAGGCAAATAAGGACTTAAAATATCAATACAAGCTTCTGCTAATTTTGCCCCCATTAATAGCTCTCCCAGGAAATAATATTGAGATTCAAACAGCTTACCAATGGTCTTTAAACCACTTAGTATACCTCTTTGCAAAATATCAATGGGGGCAATACCCTCCTTGACACCCTTTTTAATTAAGGCCAATGCTTTGTCATTCTGTATATTTTTCACCGCGTCAGCAATTTTACTTAAAAACTCCTCTGCTTCTACCAAATCACGAGAATATACCCCCTGCTGCATATTAAGTTGAGGCCTTTTTGCATCCTTTGGCGAAGCTATCCACCTTATGTGCTTTATATCAGGTTCTTTGGTTTCTTGATGGACTACCTCTCTGTCGGCAACCGGCAAAATGCCTCCCGATTGCCCTAAAAAACCACGAAAACGCACTTGAGGCGGCGGCAAAGCAGGCAAAGGCAAATCCAAAACCACTTTTGTTCCTTCCCCTGATTTTGAGGTAATATCCAGCCTTCCTCCCAGGCTTTTAGCCCTTTCCTTCATACCGATTAAGCCCATCCGATCCTTATCCCCTGATTTATTTTCATCAAAACCAACACCATCATCTGTAACCACAACAGACAAAAGGGCATCTTTAAAGCTTATTTCCACATTTACATTACGGGCACCGGCATGGGCTGCCGCATTATTAAGTGCCTCCTGAATAATGCGATAAATCGTAGTCTCTGTGTGAGGCTCCAGTCTAAAGGGTCGGCCATTAATTTTTATAGAACACAGGGCCCCAGAATATTCTTGGAAGGTCGCCGCCAAAATTTCAGCCGCTCCTACCAAGCCCTCCACATCTAAAACAGGTGGTCTTAGTCCGGAGGAAATCCTCCTGTTTTCTGAGGCAATTTCCCTTAGTAGCCCCTTTGCTTTTTCCAAGCTAAGCAAAGCATTTTCCTTGTTCCCATTTTTAATGCCATTTTGGGCAGCTTGGATTTCGTAAAGGGTGCCTGTTAGCAATTGATTTGGCCCGTCATGCAAATCTCGGGCAATCTGAGAGCGTTCCTCCTCCTGCAAAAAAATTGTAGCCCCCAACAGAAGCTGCAATTGTTTTGCTTTATGAGCCAATCTGTCCTGAGCAGCCGCCAGTTCGCTAGTTCTTTCCTTTACTTTTTGCTCCAGAGAGCTATTTAGCTGAACTACCTTTGAATATAAATTAGCATTGTTAAGAGCAGTGGCAGCTAAATTAGCCAGTAGGCCTAAAACCTGAGCATCATTTTCTGTGAAAGGAACTGTTTCCTGTCTTTCCACTACTGTCAATGCACCTACTACTTCCCCCTCCCAAATCAAGGGAACAGAGAGAAGGGAATTGTAATTTTCTGCTGATCCTTCTTCCTTTAAGCCATTTATGATTACCGGCTCTCCTGTAGCCAAAACATGTCCGGCAACACTGGCTCCAGGTTTTATTACTAATTCCTCATATTCAAAAGGAATATTGTAAAGAGCCACCACCCGGGCCAATTTGGTACCTGCCTCACATATTGCCAAAGTGCTCCCTTTGGCATTTAAAAGCCAAGCCGCCCTGTTAACAATCGCCATGAAAACCTGCTGAATCTCTAGACGAGAAGAGATATTAACCGAGATGTCATAAAGAGCCCGCATTATTTCTAGCTGTTTTTCTAACTCAGGAGTATCATAAGTATTATCACGCATTTTATCACCCTTCTTTCTCCGCAAGCCCTAGAGCAGTCCCCTCCGGAAAGCCTCAGCTACAGCCTGTGTACGATTGGCAACGCCCAGTTTTTCTATAATACCCTGGGTCCTTCTCTTAATGGATCTTTCACTTAAAAATAATACCTCCGCTATTTCTTGCACCGTGCTTCCATCAGCAATCAATTCTAACAATTTTAATTCTTCTTCTGTCAGACCGGATTTAGCCTGCACCCATTCCTTATTTACTTTTCCCAGCTGATCCAAGGCTTTACCAGCCAAGGTGGGCGAAAGACATTTTATCCCTTGATGGACATTTCTGATAGAATCGGCCAAAACTTCAGGGGAAGAGCTTTTTAACAGATAACCCCACACGCCGGCCTTTGCCGCCTGGGTTAGATAAGCATCATCATCAAAAGAACTGAGGATAATAATTCGACAGGGATGCCCCATTCTTCCCAGTTGCCTGGCCAAATCCAAACCACTACGCTCCTTTAAACGTATATCCAATAGCATCACATCCGGATTTGCTTCCTGTACCACGGAAATCAATTCCGCGCCCCCATCGCTCGTCCCTATTATTTCAAATTCAGAATACTGCGATAATAAATTCTGCAAACCACTTCTTACCACAGGATGATCATCAACCAAAAAAATTCGGATCTTTTCCATTTTGACACCTCCCGGATGTATTTCACTTCAACATTGACTTTTGGATTTCCTTTTTTATAAACCCAAGTCCTTTTGGTGATTACAAGAAGTTAATACACTATTAGGAATACTTAGTTGTCAACACCAAAAAGGGAGCCAAGACTAAAATCTTAATCTCCCTTAATTATTGTTATCCTTAAAATCACACTTACAAGCTGCTTACCTAAAATGATAATTTGCCCTGACGAAAAGCCTTTAAATAATCCCGGCTGCCCCCATTCTCCATAAAAGCCCTTGCAGCATAGATGGCAGACATCAACTCTTTATCTCGTACATCAACAATGCAAGAGTTAAGACCAAAAGTCATTGCCATGATGAGAAAAGTCCGATTTAAAAGTTTTCTGCCCGGCATACCAAAGCTGACATTACTCAACCCACCGGTAATCTGTACCCCCTTCACCTCTCCTGTACTAACCCTGCTAATAACTTCTAAGGTGGTTTTTGCGGCATTGGGATCTACGGAAATAGACATTACTAAGGGATCAACATAGATATCCTCAGGCTTCTTCCCTGCTTCCAATAAGGGCAAAACTACAGTGCGAGCAGCATCCAAGCGACCCTCTGCATCATTTGGGATACCATCATCATCCATGCATAAAACAATTACCGAGCAATCCTCCTTGGCTACAATGGGCAAAAGTCTTTCCACGCTATCTCTTTTTGCAGTTAAAGAGTTAATCATTGGGCGGCCCCGATGAACCTTCATAGCCGCTACCAAAGCCTCAATATTTGAACTATCCAAAACCAATGGTAAAGCTACAACTTCCTGTACAGCCCTAACCATCCAAGGCAAATCTTTCGTTTCATCCCGTCCGGTCACCGCCGCATTCACGTCCAACATACCAGCACCGGCAGCTATCTGCTCCCGAGCCAGGGCTTGCACAAATGAGATATCATGATTTTCTACGGCGGTTTTTACTTCTTGCCTTGTGGCATTTAGGGATTCGCCAATAATAAGCATATCCAATCCTCCATTCCGTAAAACAAATAATTTATATTTATTTTACGGGGTGCAAGCCTACTTTTAAAGAGTATCAAGGCCGTATTAGGAGCCCCAAAGTGCCAACACAGCTAAAAAATTTTATTCGAAGCCGACACAGACATCAAACAATCTGCTTTAATTTTGATTCGCTCTTCGGAGTCATTTAATTAATACCAACACAATAATAGTTTCATTAAACCTGCGTTAAGAGGAACAAAAAAGTATGTGAACATTTTTTACATCTAGATGTTTTCAATGAATTTTCTTGATCGATTACAATTAGCAGCTATCAACCATAGATTATGACTCTTTACCATGCCACTATCATTTTTTGCAAAAACAATGTTAACTAGGGGATATGGCATCGTAAACCGAATACCACACTTTAACATTTAAGCCATGGGCTTTGTACTTCATATTATAATTTTCCCGCTCTGGCTAAGGTTAGATTTTAAACACGAGGATCCTTATTTTTAACCCCAAAAAGTGCCAAGTGCCACCATTGAGAATACAGAATGTAAACATTCTGCACTTATATTGAAACTTTCTACTTTGTAAGTCCACTCAAGTTGCACTTCCGTATATATATTGCATAGGTTCATCGAATTTAAGTTTTGTTGGCCGTGTACAGTTGCTATTTAATTTCTGTAAATACCACATTTGCGATACTCTCAAACCACCTTAGATTACCATAATAAATAATAAACATGTTCATAATACCACATTTTTAAAAGTAAATTGACACATAAAATATGAGCTTTTATCATAATTGGGGGTGTTTTTTTGTCATACCACTTCGATTTATACTATAAAATATTTTTCCGTCGAAATGAGAACATTCCGCAATACCAACACTTACCAGGTGTTCAAGGTGGGAAATAGCCTCTCCCGTCGCAAACCATTTTTGTGAATCCGGGAAGTCAATCCAGTCATCATAGGATACATTCCATCGCATCTTGGAAGCAACCTCAACGGGACTCTTACGGTTATAACGAATAATTTCACTTACCTCCGCTAACCGCTCGTTATGATGCTCAAATATTTCGTCAATTCTCTTTTTGTGATCTCTAATGACATTTCCATGCCCGGGAAATAAATAATCAACTTCGAAATCGTATACTTTTTTCAAGCTATCTAGATATATTGCGAAAATATCTTGACCAAAACCTCCAAAATTTATATTAGGGGTTATTCGTTCTAATATATGATCGCCACTAAACAGCAACTTATGTTGCCTTTCATATAATCCAATATGTCCAGGACTATGTCCCGGTATATCTACAACTTCAAATATATAGTTCCCGATTCTTAATTTCTCGTTTTGATTCAAGGGCACATATTTCAGGGGCTTTTTTATACTATTTTCAAATTCCTTTTCCAAACCACTAAAGTTATCCGTATCAAAACCTAACATATTAGCGTACGAGGAAAGAATACCAGGTGGCATTTTTCTAGATCCTTCATTCAAAAAATCCGCTTCTTTTTTATTCATATAAATAACAACCCCTTTGCTTTCCAAATCGGCTGCCAAACCAGAATGATCAGGGTGCATATGTGTCACAACTAAATCGGTTTTAAAGAGATCAACCTTAAGCTTTTTAATCCCCATATATAAGGCTTCCTTGCAAGCAGGGAGATCAAAACCTGAATCAACAATTAGGTTGCGATGCTTTGACTTAATAATATAACTATTAAGAACTTGTAAAGAATTATTCGGAAGTGGAATTTCGTTTAAGTAAATGTTATTATAAACCTCTGTAATCACATTTTTCACCTCTACACAAAAAATAACCATAAATTTTTCCGTGCATAAACCAAGTCAATCAAAAAACGAGTTCAATTTCAACTAATGTTTTATTACTTTATGAATAATGTTTAAGGTTATCACTTGCATTTTTAATCTCTTGCATTGAAATATAAATATTGTTTATATTTAACTGTAAATTTTCATTTAAAGCAAGCATTTCCTCCGTTGCATCCGAATGCTTTTGAAAGGAACATGAAATATTACCAACCTCTTGCCTGACTTGCTTAAATACTTCAGTAATATTTTCAATCATAAACAATTCTTTTTCGATGAATTGATCGACCCTATCGAAGGAGGATTGAATTTCCGTAAAGCTCTTACCTACTTTTTTGGCGATTTCCTCACCCTGTTGCGTTACACTATTGCCTTCACATACCTTGTCTATAACATTCTGAGTACGATCTTTAATTTGATTAGTTAACTGATTGATCTCGTCGACTATGCCCGCACTTTCTTCGGCAAGCTTTCGAATTTCATTGGCCACAACAGAAAAGCCCTTGCCTGTTTCGCCTGCTCTGGCTGCTTCAATTGCTGCGTTTAATGAAAGCAAGTTAGTTTGCCTAGCAATTTGTGTAATCGAAGAAAGAAAGTTATTAATTTCATCAATATTATTATTAAGTTCCTGCACTGTTAATAACGTATCTGCTACGGAATTATTAATAACTTTCATTTGCCTGTCCATTTCCTTAATCGCTTTTGAACCGTTAATAACCACAGGATTAGCTTGTTTTGAAACCTGGGAAAGGCTTTGGGAATAATTGAATACATCTGATACTTTTTTGTCAGCATCATTCATCATATTACTAATTTGTCCAACACTTGTCACTTGTGCCGCAACCATATTACCTACCATATTAACTGCATTAGTTAAGTCTTTGCTGATTACTTTAATGGCCTGTATTTCTTCATTGCTTTTCAATATATCGCAGTTAAGTAGTGTCGTATTATCATTAATCATTTTTATTGTTTCATTACGTGTTTGAAGCAGGTTATTGGTATGCAATTCATTGTCATTAGCACTTTTAATTAATTCATTGCCCCATTTGGTTAAGTAAAATAAAATTAGGACAATGGTAGCTAATACAATCATATCTACTATGCATTCCTTGGTAATACCATCCATAGCATATCGAAAGTATGCATAAGTTAATATTGAACAGCTGCCATAGGTGAATAAAACCCACTTTTTAAGATACAATGAGGACAAACACAGTCCAGTGGCTATTCCTAAGGCTCCCATTCTGCCACCCATTGCACCCATAGTTGAAAAATACAAACACAGAACCTGAATTAATATAATAAAATTTTGATTTATCCTTTTAAAAATCAAAATCGTTGATAGTATTGCACCTAAAAGTAAAACGGTAAAAGTAATATTTACGTTAAGTTTATCAGATTGCATACTCAGTAAAACAATAACTACTAAAGATATTAGCAATATCCACAGGATAAAATTAAATATTATATTCACCCGTCGCGTATAGTTTACCATCAATTGATTTTCCATTTTGCATTACCCCCGTGTTTCTTTTCAGATTGCAACACCTTTTTCATTTTTAAACCCTAACAGTATTTTAGTCACCAATAATACCTTAATATCCATTGTTTGTAAGTCACATCATTGTCATGAAAATACAATGTCAACAAGGATAAATCGGGCATTAGAAAAGTATTTACCTTAAAAAGACACACCACTTATTATAAACGTGAGTAGCACTTTCGATAATTTTTCAAAATCATTTCCGAATTACGATTGAAAATCTAATATCCGAACTGTTCTCTCTTTTAAATGTGCTACTAAAATTTCTTATTTATCAATAATAAAGAATTATCCATATCTATAAATAATGCCAAAGCCCCCTTGCGGATAAGTCCATTTAATAGCCCCTAGTTGACAGGTTTGCATACAGGTGCCGCATTCTAAACAGCCAGCCCATTCAACAATTATTTTGCCTTCTTGTTGAGAATAAAGTTCAGCGGGGCAAACATATAGACAAAATCTTTCAAAACATTTTTGGCATTTTTCGTGTTCAATTTTAATATGAGGCATACCTTCCTGCACATTAAATTTGTTCAAAGCCAGCTTTTCTACAACAGTCAACTTAATCATAATGCACGTATACCCCCTATTCCATCCTTAACCAAATCAAACATGGAAATGTTGCTCTCTTTTAAAGACTTCTTAAAAACCTTTAAAAGCGGCTCCTTACATGTTAGATCATGATTATAAACCTTACTAAATATGTTATTAATCAAGAAAGAATAATTTTTATAAAGGCGTTCATTTTCCATAAAACGGGGAGCCCCAGCATAAGTTTTCATATCCTTCATAATGAAACTTTGTTCCAATTTCCTTCTATAGATACTTAGTGCCTGCTCACTAAAATCTTTTTTGTTCTTAGCTTCTATAATAGTCTCCGCTGCAGCAATACCTGAACCAATCGCAAGATCCATTCCCCGGATAACCAAGCCGCTATTAATAGTAAAACCCGCTGCATCACCTACTAAAAGCATCCCATTTTTATAAAGAGAAGGAACCATATCCAACCCACCTTCAGCCACTAAATGTGCACCGTATTCTATCATTTTTCCACCCTTTATCAAAGGAACAACGATTGGATGCAATAAAAAATCATCCAAAATTTCTGATGGTTTTAGTTTTTCTTTTTTTAAATCATCTAAACGCGTAACAACCCCTATGGACAGGCTTTCGAGATTTGTATAAAGAAAACCACCACCGGCCACACCTTTAGTCGCCTCACCTAAAATTGCATATGCTGTTCCTTCTTGCCCACTTAACCTAAAGCGTTCCTCTATTCTTTCACGGGAAAGTTCAATCAGGGCCTTAACACCAACAGCTAAATGTTTTGGTTCGATTTGACCTCTTAATCCTGCGTCCTGGGCTATAAACGAGTTAATTCCATCAGCCGCAATTACCACATCTGCCAACATTTCTTCCTCTCCAGCTTGAATACCGATAATCCGATTATCTTCTTTAATTACCTTCTCTACTTTAATACCCGTTACAAGCATCACTCCGGCTTCCTCACATTTTTCGCTCAACCAACGATCAAATTTAGCTCGAAGAACCGTAACAGAATTATATGGAATGCTTTCTAAGTCCCTCCCTTTGTATTCCAGATTGAAGTAATCATCTTTGGTCATAAGTGTCGTTATATAATTGGTAACATATCGTTCAATAGGTGCCTCTTCCCACCAGTTTGGTATCAATTTTTCCATAATACGACTATATAATACGCCGCCACTTAAATTTTTCGAGCCCGGATACTCACCGCGTTCCACCAGAACGACCTCTAAACCTGCTTGGCTAAGTTTATAGGCGGCAGCAAGACCTGCAAGGCCAGCACCAACAATAATAACATCAAATTTATCGGTACTCATGTGTTCAGCTCCCATCAGTAATCTACTATAATTTAAATTATTTACTTAATTTAATTTTCTCAGCTAGTTTTGGGATAATGTTATATAGATCTCCAACAATCCCGTAATCAGCTTGTTTAAATATTGGGGCATTTTTATCTTTGTTAATAGCTATAATTGTTTTTGCATTGTATACACCAACCATATGTTGAACCTGCCCAGAAACACCAACTCCAACATATATATCTGGTTTAAGCATCGCACCGGACACACCAATATAGCGCTCTCTCGGTAGCCAATTAACCCCTTCAGCTATTGGTCTGCTACAACCAACTTCAGCTCCAAAAGCGTCCGCAAAATCATTAATTATTTTTAAATCATCTTGGTTAGCTATACCCCTTCCTACTGCAACAACACGTTTGGCCAAACCAAGGTTTATTGTTTCACCTTGTTTCTTTTTGATTTCTATCCGATTAACCAATACATTATTTAAAGGGTTAATTATTTCAACAGAACCTTCGCCCGCAGACCTTTCCGGTAGTGCCTCAAAAATTGCCTCCCCTACTAGAGCAATAACAATCTCAGAGTTTGAATGCTCTGATCTTATTGCCGCTCCACCATATACCATACGTTTTACTTCTAAACCAGCAGTTATCTGCATTACATCAGTCAAAACCGATGTGTTTAGATTTGCCGCCAAACGTCCCGCTATTAATTTTGCTCTTTTAGTATTATTCATAAGCAAGACAGATGGCTTTTCCTGTTTTAATAAATCAAGTATTGGCTGCATATAATCTTCCAACATAGTGGTATCCGATCCTCTTAACAGATACACCTTATCTGCCCCAGCCTTTATAGCTACTTCACTGTTAAGCTCTGGTTCAGGAACAATAGCCGTAACAGATCCCCCCAATAAATGCCCGCCCGCACACAACTCAGCTATTGAGCTAGTACTTTCTGCAAATATCCACACTTTTTTTGATTCCATTATAGTTATTTCCTCCTTAACAAACGTTTCAGACTTTAAACTAAAATACAAATTTACTGCCATGCCACAAATTATTCGCGAAATAAATATCCACCATAAATCAGCAAACATAGCATAGGGCAAATTAATTAATTTGCTTGTCAATTTACTAATAATATAAATTATTTTGATCCTTTTTCGTGCGAATAATTGTTTCGATGATTAAATTTTGCGATTTGCACATACTTTTTCTTTTTTGTCAAAAAGCTTCCATTAAATTACGCATGAACATTTATTCGTTTTACATACTATTTTCCCCAAGAGAACCATCTCTAAAGTGCTTTGCGAAAACTATCAAAGAATTGTGAAACAACTTCCTCTGAATCACCTTCAAAAATTATTTGTTTGCGTTCGGCCTGCGGTGGAGCTAAGGTATTTGTAATTTCCGTAGCCTTAGTAATTGCCCTACATTCCAAATCATTAAATTTCCACTGAGTAACAGGTTTCTTCCCTGAAGCTAAAATATCTTTCATTGTAGGAATCCTGGGAAGATTAATATCCGTTGTAACACAAATTACTGCAGGTAAGTTAACCTCCAAAACTTCGACTTCATTTTCAAGTGTACGTTCAACAACAAGTTGATCCTTTAATGGGGTAATTTTGCTGATTGAATTTAAAGTTGGGAGTTTTAAAAGTTCTCCTACCTGCGGCCCTACCTGTTGAGCGTATAGATCGGAAGAACCCTCTCCAAAAAGAATTAAATCATAATCGCCTATTTTTCCAATCGCACTAGCCAGCGTTGATGCAGTTTGAAAAGTATCTATATTTTCTAGGGTTTCATCAATAACCACAAAAAGTTCCTCAGGACCCCTTGAAAGAATACCCTTTTTAAGCTTGGAGTTATCCAATTGTTTTGACCCAATACTTAGAGCAGACACTCTACCTCCTACTTCTTCCACTAACTGCATTGCCGCCTCAACCGGCATTAAATCGTATTGTCCGATTTCCCACTCCGCTTTATCAAAAGAAAGTGTCCCATCCTGACGAATAGTAATGTCCTGTTCACACGGTACTATTTTGTAACACACAATTATATTCAATTTAATCACCTCAAATTCAATATGGCCAAGGTAATATGCAAGTTTACCTCGCATATTACCTTGACTTTTAATACATCTACTTGTTAATCTGTTGCTACAATACCGGAGTCAATAAGCCTTTCAATATCCTCGTCCTTTAAACCATGCTCATATAAAATATCTTTTGTATCTTGTCCAAAATCTGGACCGCCACGCCATATTTTACCAGGCCTTTTTTTGAACTTTGGTACGATATTAACGCCTTGTATTATATCACCATCAATATCTTCCCATTCTATAAACGCTTCGCGTGCTTGGTATTGTGGATCATTTAGCGCCATTTCATAATCATAAATGGCACTGCAAGGAACACCATTTTCATTAAATATATTACTTACCTCAATTGCTGTTCTAGAAGAACAAAATTCTTTCAGTTTTTCTTCCAATAATTCGCCTTCAGGAGTTCCCATCATTGCAAAGAATGTTCCCTCAGGAAATAATTCCGAGCCATACTCCAGCCCCAGCAAAGGCAAAGCTGCTTTTACAACTCCGGGACCCAAGATCAAAGTGTAAATTTCTTTATCATCTTTGCATTTAAAGCTACCATAGCCAGCACAAATTACACTATGATTACCTTCCCGACTTGGAATTTTACCCGTGTTAAAATATTCAATCGGATTTGTTGAAGAAACACGTAATAAAACCTCATACTGTGCGATATCGATACTTTCACCTTTGCCAGTTTTATTTGAGTGATGAAAAGCCGCCAAAGCTGAAGTTGTGGCAAATAAAGCAGTTAAATAATCCGACACAACCGGGAAAGCAGGTATGGGGGGACGATCAGGAAATCCATTTAATTGCATATAACCCCCAAAGGCTTGTGCTATAGGATCGTATGAAGCCCTTGAAATATACTCAGGCAACCCAGTTTGACCAAAACCAGACATATGGACTATAACTAACTTTGGATTGACTTCCCATAATACTTCATCAGAAAGTCCCCACTTTTCATATTGGCCACCCTTGGAAGCTTCAATAAAAATATCAGCATCTTCAATCAGCTTGAAAAACACTTTCCGGCCTTCCTTTGAAGGAATATTAAGAGCTATGGTCCTGATATTACGACGGTCCTGCTTAATTGTCCAACCACCAGCACCCCGGGATATATCCGGACCCATAGGATTTTCAATCCAAATAACATCAGCACCGTATTCAGCCATTAATTGACCAGCAAATGGTCCCGCAACTGAAATTGAGGAATTCACAACTTTCACTCCACTTAAAGCACCAAAATCGGGAATATCCTTTTTCCTTGCCATTTTTATCTCTCCTTTTCAGTTACCGATAAATTTTTAGAAGTGATCTGCCCGCTATGTGAATCATAATTTGGTCGGTACCTCCACCAATTCGATTCATCCTTGAATCAGCCCACATCCTTGAAATTCTATGATCTTTTGTATAGCCTATTCCACCCATAATTTGCATAGCATCATCAAGTACTTCAAAGGCCGACTGGGCGGTATAAAGTTTGCACAAAGCTGAAGATAATTGAACTGATATATCATTATCCTTTTGCCATGCACACTTGTATACCATATTTTGCATATTTTCAATCTTAATGGCCATATAAGTAAGTTTCTCTTGAATTAATTGAAACTCACCTATTCTTTTACCAAACTGCATTCTCTGATTTGCATATTTAGCTGCATCTTCAAAACCTGCACGAGCCAAACCTAAAGCCATAGCCGACATAAGCAAACGCTCTATCTCGAAGTTTTTCATTAACTGAATAAAACCATCACCTTCAACGCCAACAAGATCCTCTTCACTAATCTCAACATTTTCCAAATAAACTTCACTTAAACTATTAGTCAAATAACCGATCTTCTCCAACGGCTCCAACTTAACCCCAGGTGCATCCGTCGGCACAAACCACATTGACATTGACTGAAAAGGAGGCTTGTCGCTATCCAAATCACGTGTTAAACAAAGCATATACGGACTTTCCTCTGCTGCAGTAATAAAAGTTTTATGTCCGTTAATATAGACTTTACCATTTTTACGAGTTGCAGTTGCAGCCATTGCATTATTATCGGAACCTGCCTGTGGCTCCGTGATACCTAAGCAAAAAGCCATTTTCCCTTGCTTAAGATATTCCATAACTAACTGTTGCTGTTTCTCATTGCCGAAAGTAAGAATATCATCAACTTGCAATGCATTTGAACCAAAGCAGCTTAATGGTGTACCTGTTAATCTTGCACCTTCTTCTGCCACAAGCATCAATGTTAAACAGTCTACTTCCGTTCCTCCAAATTTTTCAGGGATACCGAGCATACCAAACCCTGCCTCAACCATCGCCTTGTTAAATCTAATTGGCTCCAAATGCTTTTCATAACATTCTCTGATATAATCCTCTGACCA
>CAZCQT010000005.1:18255-19854 GCA_964500905.1 uncultured Moorellales bacterium | reverse complement strand
AATCGTTTTTATTAAACTTAATTTTAAGATCTTTTTAGTAGCTTCGGTTACCTTGTATCTTTCGTCAATCCTTAGACCCATTACCCAGATAATTTCCCCTTCCAAGGATGTAACCAGCAAAATTTCATCACGCTTTTCTTTGGGGATCTTTAAATCAATAAAAAAGTCCTTAAGTTTTTTTCTGCCTCCCACCCCTAAGGGATAAAACCGATCCCCATCCCGCCTGTTTCTGATTATTAAAGGAAAGAATATCTTGTCGGCATCTAAGAAAACCGTCCAAGGATCGCCCCCTTTTAATTCTACCTCTTCTATTTTAACCACTTCTGCTCTAAAAAGATCAGAATTTATTTCTATTTGGCCTGATCTTGGCACAGCCAATTGGAAATCAGCTCCATTATCTTCCTCCAAAACCGATTCAAATTTACCTATGGAGATCCTGCCTTGAGAATATTTTATTTTAATCCCGGAAGGCCATTCCAATAATTTTCCCGAAACAGGCTTATCCAACCAAGTTGCCACTCTCTCAACCTCATCAAAACCCATTTCCCGGCTGGAGTCAACCAGTTTGATAAAACATTTCCGCAAAAATCTCCTTTTTATTGCCAGGGGCAGCTCCTTATAAATCCCATAGGAAACAGAGAGGATTTTGTCCGATTCAAAAATACAGTTTTTATTAAACAAAACTTCTGTTAACTGTTCCAAGTACAGATCCTCTTCCCGAAAAATTTCTCCGCCCTTAACCAAGCCGGCCATTAGATTAGGATTATATTCTTTTAACCCGGGGATAATCTCCAATCGGACCCGATTACGAAAATATTTTTTATCATAGTTCGAATGGTCCTCCACAGTTGCCAATTGATTGTTCTTTATATATTCTTCAATTTCCCCACGGGTTACATCTATCAACGGCCTGATTATTTTCCCTCGGACAGGGGGAATACCGGCAAGTCCGCGGGGGCTGGGGCCTCGCAAAAAATTCATTACGATGGTTTCTCCTTGATCATCCAAGTGATGTGCAATAGCAATCTTTTGACTTCGGGTTTTATCCGCTACCCTTTCCAAAAAATCATAACGCAGCTCTCTTGCTGCCACTTGTATAGATAAACCATTTTTTTGGGCATATTCCCTTACATAGCCTCTTTCTGTAAAAAACTCCAAACCAAGTTCCCCGGCAAATCCTCTTACAAATTCTGCTTCTCCGGAGGATTCTGATCTTAATAAATGATCAAAGTGAGCAACAACCAAATCAAGCTGCCAAGCTTGCTTCAACTGACAAAGCAAATGCAAAAGGGCAATAGAATCCGGCCCGCCGGAAACTCCTATAACCACCTGATCACCCTTTGCCAGCATATGATATTTCAAAATAGTATTTTCCACTATTTTTCTCAAGAATTTATACTCCTTATTTTTAAAAAGTTGCTTTTAAAGCTTAACAAACCTTTCTACTGCATGACAATGCTCCCCTGTATTGTTTCAATTCTCTACCGGCTTATTCTTATCCTGCTAAGCAGTTTAATGACGGCATTGAAATTGCTAATTTTTTTCACTCATTTGTACTGTTTGTTAAAAGAAAAACAAAAAAAGCCCCAGAGGGCTTTT
>CAZCQT010000005.1:0-18155 GCA_964500905.1 uncultured Moorellales bacterium | reverse complement strand
GTTAAATCATCTTCCGCTTTGCCTCCGTGCAATATATTTGCATGTTCCAGGATACGATGGGCAAGTTTATTAGGCTCAAGCTGCCACACCCCTTTTATAAACTCCGGCAACCACCCCTCTTTATAGTTATTTTTTGCACCTTGCCATACCCCATCCGAAACCATAATTAAAATAGCACCGGGTTCCAACGCCTGGGAAACAGTTTCAGGGGTGATTTCTTCAACAACCCCCACAGGGATACTGCTGCTTTCTAAAATCGTGCAGTTACCGCCAACCACCAATAGACTTGGTACGGCTCCAATTTTTATGAATTCCAACAGCTCTCGATCCGAATCTAATAAAAATAAATCGATTGTGGCAAATCTTTCGTCTCCCTCAATAAAAATCAAGCTGTTTAACATCTCAATTGCCTCTGCTAATGGAAAACCCAGGGTTAGCAATTGCTCCAATAGCAACACTAAGGAACTGCTTTCCTGAAAAGCCTTTTCGCCGCTGCCCATACCATCGCTAAGCAAAAACAGCCACTTGTTTTGACTGAGGCCGCTTACTAAAACGGAATCCCCCGAAACCTCCGAACCCTCCTTTGGCAGCTTGGCAAACCCAATCTCCGGTTTACTTTGTTGAACAGCCATCAGTCTCAAAGAAAGAGTTTCGATGGGGCCCAGACCACTAACATATTGTTTTTTTATTATTACAGGCAAGCCCAGATTATCAGAAAACGACTTTACAACGATTTCCGCGTAATTAACGCCCTTCTGCCTTTGGGTTTTCAATTCCAAATATATCTCCGTCGCCTGTTCCTCACCGGCCCATACTTCCAATCTTTCAGGGTATAGGCTCAGACCCTCCAATTCCAAAAGCAAGGCATCTTCAAGGGCCCCGCTGCGTTCGGGTATTACCTTCCAATCCTGATGGGCTTTTTCTAAAACCTTAATTGTGCTGTTTAGCTGGGCTGCCATTGCCTTCCGTTCCTTGGCTATTTTTCTTTGCCAAATATTATTGGCATTTTCTACTGCTAATAAATAAGAAAGAGTTGTACCTAGCTCAATAGGCCTTTTACAGCGTCTTTTCAACTCTTGAGGCATAAATTCCTCAGGGTATTCCGTTTTTCCCATCTCCAGCTGCTCAAGCCATTCCAATAAATATTGATAGTATAAATGCCCTTCCTGTTCCCAACAAAACCGCGACAAAGGACAATCAAGACATACCTTATTAATTGTGTTTTTTAATACCTTTTCCTTACCCTGATCCTTTTCAATAGCTACTGCTGTTTGCAGATACCTGGAGGATAGGGTTTCAAATAAATTTATCAGCCCTTTTAGGCTAAATTCGATACCTGCAGGCAGTCCATTGAATTGACGGGCACTCTTTGACTGCCTGTCGGTAAGATAATCTACAAATCTTTTTGGGGTAAGTAAGAACAGACCTGCCGCCAATGCACTGGTTTTCAAAAAATCCGTTAAAAACATTTGATCACTGAAATAAAAACTGTAAAACAAATTACCGCAAAAAAAGCCTACTAAAATACCTATCTTGCCCCAATGCCTTAATAAACCCGCCAACAGCCCCGAAAGGGAATAAAGCCCCGTCAGCACCAGACCATTAAATTCCGAAAGTCCCGGTATTAAGCCACAGGCCGCTCCTATGGATGCCCCCCAACCGGGACCCCCTGCGGCAGCCATGATCACTAAATACTTACTGACAATAACCCCCAAATTGTAACCGCCAATGTTGAGATTTAATCCCAATAACAATCCCAAGGATAAAAATAGGATGCTGCCGGCTTCCTCCTGAAGCTTTCCGAAGTTGTCCCTAGGGTTTTGAATCGCCCTCACAATAATTAAATAGGAGGGTACCAGGGCTCCCACTATCAGAGCCTCCAGGGCAATACGTATATAATCATAGGCCAATGGGTGCAAAAAGGCTGATAACAACACCGCCTTAATCGCAAAAATCCATAATGCGGCCCTGATGCTTTGCCTGATAAAGCCGGCTTGCTTATTTGCCAGCAAGCTTCTTAAAAGAATTAAAATAATAAAAGTGAAGGAAGTCAGCCAAGAGGGCTCTAACAAACCCAAGCTTCTTTCGCCAACAATAATGGCTATGGCCACGGGTAAAAGCAGATGAGGACTACGAATTATGATTGCAATCAAAAAGGCTGCACCAAAGGGAACCAGTTGTCCCCCTATCATTGCCCTCCCCAATAAAAAGGCAATCAAAAAAAGCAGTAATGCTTTTGGTTTTATCCATTGTCTCAACAGCCAGCCAACTCCCCTGCGAACTTGCCATTGCTCTTCTTCCAACTGCCCTTGGTTTTCCTTGGTTCTTTGATATGGGTAAATCTCATAAGGCCCCAACATATTGTAATCACCACGCTATCCGAATCCATCTCAATCCATTATAGTACAAGCTACTTTGATTATTTGTCGCCTTATGCCGGTTGTTCCGGTTTTCTTTCGACTAAAACACCAAATAAACCCCTCCGAAAAAACCCTTCACTAACGCAAGAGGGACTGAATCAAGGTTTTTATAACCGAAAGGCTGCCATGTGAATATGCTGGATAAGAAGCATAGTTTAAGGAGGATTAGCATGAACGAATTTGCACTGCCCCTACAAATTGTCCCCCGCAGAATGGTTTTGCCCAATCTTGAAATATTCTTTCCCCAAATTACCTTCGGCACAAATCAAAATGCCCTGCAAAGCATGAATAAACAGATTAGTGATTTGGTACAAGAATTAATCCGGGAACAAGGGTATTTTCAAGATCCGTTAAGGACGCAGGTAAATGGTTTTTTTGAACTGAAAAATAATCAAAGAGGTGTTCTAAGCCTGGTCATTGGTAATTATACCTACCCCTACCACGCGGCCCATGGTACAACCGTTTTAAAATCCTTAACCTTCGATATTGCCACAGGTAGGAACTACCAGTTACACGAATTGTTCAAGCCGAACTCAAACTATTTGCAAAGGCTTGATGCGATTATTAAAAGGCAGATTAAAGAAAGGAATGTGCCGATTATCAACGGCTTTATAGGAGTAAAGCCTAATCAGGATTATTATATAGCTGATAAAGCATTAGTGATCTATTACCAGCTTTATGAAATGACTCCCTATGTATTTGGTTTTCCCATGTTCCCCATTTCTGTTTATGAAATACAAGATATCATCAGGGAAGACGGCCCTTTGGGAGTTATGCTGATTAACAGATAAAACAGGCGGAGGGACAGGAGAGCAGAAATTTTGTCCCACCGCCTACTCCAATAGTTTTACTATTACCTCCGAGGCAACTTCGGCAATATCTTTATCATTGGTGTTAACCTTAAAATCACAGATTTTTTCATAAATGGGCAATCTGTGCTGCAACAATTCTGCCAATCCTTCTTTGGTGGAATTGCTTTTTAACAAAGGTCTGGCGATATCCCCCGAAAGGCGATTATAAATCGATTCCCCCGAGGCCTGCAGCCAGACTAATTTGCCAATATGCTTCAAAACCTTGGCATTTTCGGCCTCCAGCACCGCACCCCCACCACAAGCGATAACCTTATTTTTAGTACCTTTTAAACCTGCTATTATTTCTTTTTCCAGCTTTCTAAAACCAGATTCTCCATAAGTGTTAAAAATTTCATTAACGGACATTTGAGCCTTCTCTATTATCAGTTCATCTGTGTCCAGGTAATCCATCTCCAAAAGAGTGGCTAATTCCTTTCCAACGGAGGTTTTACCGCTCCCCATAAAACCAATAAGCACAATGTTAAACGGAAAAAGTTGAGTTAATTGGGTTTTTCGGCTACTTTTTAAAATTTGATTATACAGCAATTCCAATTGAGCTGAAAATTGTTCTTCTTTTAAATACGATTTAACCCTTTCCAAAACTTGTTTTTCTCTTTCCGGCTGTAGGATGGACAACCGATGCTCCCTTTTGTAAACCGCTACGGATAAAACGGCTTTTAGTCTTTCCTCAAAAGCCATTACCAGCTTTTTATCCCACTCGTCTATTGTTTCCCTCAATTCCTTTAAAGTCGGGACAGGAGCATAGGGGTTTTGCTCCATTAGGAGATCTGACAGAGCATGGAACAGCTCCGGTCGGCGGAATAAGGTTTCTGCTCCTTTTTCCCACCAAATTTCAAAGGATTTTATTCCTTGGTAGAGCAGCATAGGTAAACCATTTACCGTTTTTGCCCCCAGTAGTTTACCTTGCTCCAGCAATTTAGTTTCAACGGGATTATAAATTACATCATAAACCAACTCTGTGCCTTTTAGTAGATCCACAGTTACCGGACAAGCGTTAAGCTGGGGATACATGCCGACTGAAGTGCTGTTAATTATTATCTGGAAGGAATCCCTGATGTTTTTTATATCAGCAACATCAATGTCAATATTAAAGCGTTTTTTAATTCCAACCTTAATATCCTCCGCCCTTTGCTGATTTCTGTTAGCTATTGTCAGTTTCCCCTGTTGTTTTATTATCTCAAGAGCAATTACCTTAGCTACGCCGCCGGCACCTAGGAGCAAAATCTTTTTCCCTTTTAGATCTATATTGATATCCTCCAAGCTTCTGGCAAAGCCTGCTCCGTCGGTATTATAGCCAATCAGTTTGCCTTCACAGACCTTGACTGTATTAACTGCTCCATATTCTCTTGCTGTTTCATCAATCCCGTCCAGGTATGGCATAATCTTTTCTTTGTGGGGAACGGTTACATTAAAGCCGGCAAAATTATGTCTGAGAAATTCCACATCGGCTTTAAGGTTCTCCGCTGTTACTCTTAGAGGCAGATAAACAGCATCTGCCTGCTCTTGTTTTAAAAGTTGATTTTGAAAAATTGGCGACAGGCTGTGAGAAATCGGATCGCCAATAACCCCATATAATTTAGTTTTTCCGCTGATTGCGGTGCTCATTTTTTACCACCTCACTTATTTGGGACAAAGCCCCTATCCCCTTATCTCGTCAAAGAAATTTGGGTAGGAGATTTCCACCCATTGAGGATTATCAATTATAACCCCCTCTTGACTGGCTAAGCCTGCTATGGCTAAGGCCATAGCCATTCGATGATCTTGGTAGCTGTTAATTTCTCCGCCTGTAAGTTTGCCTGTCCCTTGTATAATCAAACCATCTTTAGTTTCCTCAATCTTTGCCCCGATCTTTTTCAATTCAGTTGCAATGGCAGTTATTCTGTCGGTTTCCTTTACCCGAAGCTCCTCTGCATTTTTAATAATGGTTAATCCCTTTGCAAAAGCCGCTGCCACCGCTATAACAGGTATTTCGTCAATTACCCTGGGAATCATGGTTCCTCCTATTTCAATACCCTTTAATTCTGAGTTGGTGATAAAAATATCCCCCATAGGTTCACTGTTCACAACCTTTTGATTAAAAATTTTCAGCTTGGCACCCATTTTCCTTAAAACATCTATAATACCTGTTCTGGTGGGGTTTAAACCTACATTTTGAAGAGTAATTTGCCCCTCTTTTACAATTGCGGCAAGAACAAGGAAAAAAGCGGCTGAGGAAATATCTCCCGGGACATAAATTTCCTTAGCATATAATTTATGTGTAGGGTTTAGAACAACTGCAGATCCCTTTTGCTCAAGATTTGCACCCAGATATTTTAACAAGCGTTCCGTATGATCCCGAGATTTTTGTATTTCCGCTACCGTGGTTGTGCCCTCCCCATAAAGACCTGCCAGCAGCACGGCAGATTTCACTTGAGCACTGGCTACCGGCATGGAATACTTGATCCCCTTTAATTTCCCTCCTTCAATTGTAAGAGGAGGGAAATTTTCTCTTGGGCTTCCATAAATTACACCTCCCATTTGCTTGATAGGTGCAATTATTCTGCCCATAGGTCTTTTTTGAATGGAGGCATCCCCAGTAATTTGACAATCGAAATCTTGCCCTGCCAATATTCCACTCATTAAGCGAATGGTCGTGCCGGAATTACCCACATCCAAGACATTCTTTGGCCTTTTCAATCCTTTTAAACCCAAACCCTGTATCTTGACTTCCTTAGCTGTTATTTCAATGGGCACTTCCATTTTACTAAAACAATCTACAGTGCTTAAGCAATCCTGCCCCAAAAGAAAGTTAAAAATTTTACTTTCACCTTCTGCAATGGCGGAAAGCATAATTGCCCGATGGGAAATAGATTTATCCCCCGGAACCGTAATTTCTTGCTTAATTTTTTTAATCGGTTTAATTAACAAAGCCATACCACCCTTTTGCACCGAGCCACCGGGACATTTGAAAACCTTAATACAATTTAATTTTAAATTGAGATTCTGGGAACCGCCAAAAGCACAGGCATTTTCAATGTACCGCAAATCCCTCGCTAACCCTTGGAATGATAATTAACCAGCTTCGCTAAAATTTCAAGGGTCTCTGCTTTCCCAAGTAAATATTCTTCTGTTTTCCCCCCGGTAACGGGAAGAATGAAGGCAATCCTTCCCACAGGGTTTTTTTTATCTTTTTGCATCCATTCAACCAGCCTTTCCCCGGGGTAATGCGATATATCAGGGTCCACATCTAATTTTCTGAAAAAATTTAACAGTTCTGATGCGTATTTTCCATCAATTATACCCATTCTTTCCGCCATTAAGGTTTCATAATACATCCCTATGATAACTGCTTCCCCATGGGTATATTTAGCAAAACCTGTTACCCCTTCTAAGGCGTGTCCTAGGGTGTGCCCAAAGTTAAGAAGCCTTCTTAAGCCCGATTCTCGCTCATCCTTGGCCACAATTGCGGCTTTAATTTCCAAAGAGCGTTTAATTATCCTAAGCATTATTTTAGGGTTACAGGCCTTAATTTGTTCAATATTTTCCATTATGTATTGTAAAAAATTATAATCATAAATAATTCCGTATTTAATAACTTCCCCCAGGCCGCTTACCCTTTCTTTTTGGGGTAGGGTATGCAGGAAATCAAGATCGATAAGAACTTTTTCTGGCTGATAAAAACTGCCGATACTGTTTTTAAATTGACCAAAATTAATACCGGTTTTACCCCCTACGCTACTGTCAACTTGGGCAAGCAAGGTAGTGGGTACCTGTATGAAAGGAATACCCCGCATATAAATTGAACTGCAAAAACCGGCTAAATCACCAATTACTCCTCCACCAAGAGCAACTACGGTAGCTTTTCTGGTTGCTCCTGCATCCAACATCAGTTGAAGAATCCTTTCTGCCACAGCAAAGGATTTGCTTTGCTCTCCGGGCTCTACAACAATTTTTGTATAACTGCGTAAGTTATCAAAATAGTTTCCGTATAAAGCCTCTACATTCCTGTCCATGATCACGAAATTTTTTTCTTCGTTGTCATCCAGAAACTTTTTCGGCTCCTTTAAAAAACCCGCTCCTATAAGGATCTGATAGCTTCTGTCTTTCAGATCTACCCTTACTGTTTCCATCGTTTTAAAATCTCCTCCAAGGAATCTCCCCCATATTTACGCAAAAACTCTTCCGCCACCACGGTTGCAGCCACCATTTCTCCCACGATGGATGCAGGAGGAACAGCACAAGTATCACTTCTTTCGATGGCCGCCGAAAAGCTTTCTTTGGTTTTAATATCCACACTTTGCAGCGGTTTATATAAGGTGGGAATGGGCTTCATATAGGAGCGAAGCACAATATTTTCTCCGTTGGACATGCCTCCTTCTATACCGCCGGCTCTGTTTGTCTTACGATAATACCCCTTGTCCTCGCTGTAAAAAATTTCATCATGGACTTGAGAGCCTTTTAAACCGGCATTTTTAAAACCCTCACCTATCTCTACAGCCTTCATGCCCTGGATACTCATCAAGGCAGCGGCCAGTTTGGCATCAAGCTTTCTGTCCCAATGAACATAACTGCCTAAACCCAAGGGAACATCTGTTAAATGGATTTCAAAAACACCGCCTAAGGAATCCCCTGTTTCCCTAGCCTCTTTGATTTGCATAATCATTTCTTCTTCTGTTGTTTTATCTACACATCTGACCGGTGATTGATCGGCCTGCTTAATTTTATCCAAATCCCAAATGTTCCCCTTAAGGGAGGCTGTTCCTATGGCCACAACATGGCTGAAGGCATTTATCCCAAAGCAATTTAACAATTGCTTTGCCATACTGCCTATGACTACTCTAACCGCAGTTTCTCTGGCACTGCTTCTTTCTAATACATTTCTGAGATCAGTAAAGCTGTATTTAATTGCTCCCGTTAAATCCCCGTGGCCCGGCCTGGGTTTTGTCACATTCCGACTGTTATCTGAAACCTTGGAGGGATTCATATATTGTTCCCAATTGGCATAATCCCGGTTCTTAATTAAAAAGGCAATAGGGCCGCCTAAAGTTTTGCCGTCTCTAATTCCTGAAAGTATCTCTATTTGATCCTTTTCTATTTTCATCCGGCCCCCTCGGCCATAACCCTGCTGTCTTCTTTTTAAATCAGCATTTATGGCATCCACATCTATGGGAACATTGGCCGGAAAGCCTTCTATTATTCCGGTCAGAGCTTTCCCATGAGATTCCCCTGCTGTAAGATATCTAAGCATTTTTTTGCCCTCCGTTTTAATGAATAGCAATAATTTGATTTATCTCGTGCATTAGCTGTTCAAATTTTTCAGGTTTTAAGGATTGGGCTCCATCAGAAAGAGCGTTTTCCGGATCATTATGCACTTCAATAATCAGACCATCTGTGCCCACTGCAACTGCGGCTTTAGATAGAGGCTTCACCATTGACCAACGCCCCGAAGCATGGCTTGGATCTACTATAATAGGTAAATGGCTCAAGCTTTTTACGGCAGGAATAGCACTTAGATCCAAGGTATTTCTGGTATAGGTTTCAAAGGTTCTGATACCTCTTTCACACAAGATGACCTTTGTATTACCCTCTGCCATAATATATTCCGCTGACATAAGTAATTCTTCAATAGTAGCGGACAAGCCTCTTTTTAACAGAATAGCTTTTTTTGATTTTCCCGCTCTCCTGAGTAAAGGGAAGTTTTGCATATTTCTGGCCCCTATTTGCAGTATATCCGCATACTGCTCCACTATATCAAAGCTTTCTAAATCCATCACTTCGGTTACAATAGGCATTCCCGTTTCTTCCCTGGCTTTCTTTAAAATCTTCAACCCTTCTTCCCCCAAGCCCTGGAAACTATAGGGCGAGGTTCTGGGCTTGTAAGCCCCGCCTCTCAGTATCTGAGCACCACTGGACTTTACACTTCTGGCAATACTCATTAGCTGTTCTTCACTTTCAACCGAACACGGCCCTGCCATAGTAGTAACACTGCCACCGCCAATCTTAATCCCTTCCACATCTACAATAGTATCCTCCGGGTGAAATAAACGGTTGGCCAGTTTAAAAGGGTGTTGAACCTTCAGTACTCTTTCAACATTTTCATTGGCTTCAATTTGTCTGATATCAACCTTCGTGGTATCTCCGATTAATCCAAACAGACTGTAGTTTTCCCCTTCTGACTTATGAGGAATGCATCCCATTTTTTCAATCCTTTTTTCCATTTTTTCAATTTCCTCCTTTGGAGTACCTGCCTTCATCACAACTATCATGTTAAATCCCTCCCGTAGAATATTTTTATATAAAAAAAGAGACCCATCGAAGAGTCCCTTTGTATAAAAGATAAATAGGCTTTGTTTGTATAAACTACGCCACTATGCCCGAAACTTTTGACTGCCATCTTCGAATTGGTAAATTTACTTCTATTTTTTTGTAAGCAAAATTACTGGTGCTAAAAAAGTAAAAGCCCCAGTAGTAGCTAAAATAGAAGATATTAAATTTACCAGTTTTCAAAATTGTAGACAGCATTTTTATTAACCTCGGCTTAACAATTAATTACTTGCCCATAAGGAAATTTGTTATATTTTATTGTATGTTATTCTCCAATAGTTGTCAATCAAAATTTAATAGTTTTATTAATTTTTGTGCAGTTAATTTGACAACTTTTTGAAAACAATATATATTTTAGCCATGGTTTAGTCACAATTGGAGAGTGAAGCTAATGACAAATATAAAAAACATAAGCATTGTCGGCCTGGGGTTAATGGGAGGCTCCTTTGCTTTGGCTCTAAAAAATAAGAATCCCGATTACCTTATAACCGGCTACGATCTCGACCAAAATTCTGTAGAAAAAGCTTTAGCGGCAAAGGCAATTGATTTGGTTGCCGGCAACCTCCGAGAAGCGGCAGCCGAAGCCCAATTGCTTGTAATTGCCCTTCCCATTAACAGCTACGAGCAAATCTTTAAAGAGATTAAGAATTATTTAAATCCAAATACAATTATTACCGATCTGGGCAGTGTAAAAATGCAGGCAGTAGCCTTGGCGGATCGTTTACTGCCAGAGGAAATAACTTTTATCGGCGGTCACCCCATGACTGGCTCTGAAAGAAGTGGTTTTAAAGCCGCCACTCCATTTTTATATGAAAACGCCTATTATTTTCTAACGCCTCGGAACAACACATCTTTAGATGCCATCAAAAAGCTGGAAACAATTATCAAGAGTTTAGGGGCCTACATTATCCACCTTACTCCGGCGGATCACGATCTTATAGTCTCCAGGATTAGCCACCTACCTCATATAATTGCTGTAACGCTGGTCAATTTTATGGATCAAAACAAAGGAATTCCTTATTTACCCTTTGTAGGAGGCGGCTTTAGAGATAGTACCAGAATTGCTGCGAGCAACCCAGAAATGTGGCGGGAAATTTTAATGGCCAATAAAAACGAAATAATCTCCGGTATAAATTCCTTTCAATTATTATTGGATAAATTTAAAGAATTTATGACGCAGGATCAAACAGAGCATATTCTTCAATTTTTAGAGAATGCAAAATTAATCAGAGATAGTATCCCCCACCAAGGCAAGGGTTATGTGGAGCAGCTTTTTGAAGTTGTAGTGGCTATTGAGGACAAACCGGGCAGCATTGCAAAACTGACCCAACTGATCAGCTCTAATAATATCAACATTAAAGAAATTGAAATACTACACTCCAGGCAAAATGAGGGTGGGGCCTTACGTCTTGCCTTTGAGGCACGGGAAGACCAACAATCAGTGCTTGAGCTTCTCCAAAGAGAACACGATCTGTCTCACTTCTTTTCTGGAAATTGAGGTGAAAAACCAATGAAACTGGGATATTTAGGGCCAATAGGTTCGTTTAGCTATGAAGCCGCCCAAGCCTACTCCAAAAACGCGGAACTGGTACCCATGCAGAATTTTTATGAGATAATCCAAAAGGTCGAAATGGGGGTTATTGAGACAGGGATACTCCCCATTGAAAATTCCACGGAAGGTGCGGTCACACCTGTTATGGATGGTCTTTTAAAAACAAAAAAAGCATTAATTACAAACGAATTAGTTTTATCCATTTCTCACAACCTGGTCAGTCTTAACAAAAATATTGAAGAAATAGAAAACATCTTTTCTCATCAACAGGCAATAGAGCAATGCAGGGACTATTTTAGAAAGCATTTACCCAATGCCAGGCTAATTGCTTGTGAAAGCAGCTCCCTGGCCTGCACCAAGGCAAAAGAACTGGGAAAAGGAGCAGCTGCCATTACCAATAAAGAAGCGGGCTCAATCTATGGGCGTAACCTGCTGACAGCCAATATCCATGATAATTCATTCAACCAAACTCGTTTTGTAATCATTAGTCAACAGTCGGCTGCAAATTGTTTTCCTTGTAAAACGTCAATTGCCTTTGCTTTTTTAAATGACAGACCGGGATCTTTATATAAGGCACTGAAGGAATTTGCGGATAAGGACATTAATTTAACCCGTATAGAATCAAGGCCTGCTAAAGCAGAAATAGGAAAATATATTTTTTATATTGACTTTATAGGTAATCCCCAAGAAGGATCTGCAAAAGAAGCTTTGGATAAAATTAAAAACATGGCAGGGTTTCTGAAAGTCTTTGGCACCTATCCGACAGCGGAGTGATAAGCAGAGGGAAGCAATGAGAATGGTTCTTTTTGCTTCTGCTTTATTTATGGTAGGGTTCATTTTTTATTATTTTAAATGATCGGTAGATTTGTTCCAAAAGAATTAAACGAGTTAGTTGATGAGGGAAGGTCATCACAGAAAGGGAAAGGCGAAAATCCGCCTTGTTAATAACCTCGGCAGATAAACCCAAGGAACCGCCTATAATAAAAGCCAGATTGCTATCGCCTTTTAAGCCCAACTGCTGAATTTTTTCCGCCAAAGCTTCCGAAGATAAAGATCTACCTTGGATATCCATGGCAATTACATACATATTATCCTTTAAAAAAGAGAGTATTTTTTGCCCTTCTGTTTCCTTGATCAGCTCTTTTTGTTTTTCGCTTAAATTTTCCGGTGCCTTTTCATCTACTATTTCAACAATATTAAGCCGGCAGTACCTGGTTAGGCGTTTTTTATACTCATCTATGGCCTTTATCATAAATTTCTCTTTGATTTTTCCTACTCCTACAATAGTAATCTGCAATTTAACCTTCCTTCACAAAGCAAAGGGGGCGGTTCTTTTTGCTTCCCCTTTGCTTCTTAGTTTTCTTTTAGGGATATTTGAATTTGCAGTTCTCCGATGGTGGTTTCCAAGGGTATTTTCAGAACTGTTCCATCGTCGAGAGTCAAGGGTTTTCCCTCATCCACCACTATTCTCGGCGGCTTAATGTCACATTTATAATCCTCACTTGATAATTTAGAAACAGCATTGCCGCTGATGATATTAGATACTTCTCCTAAGGCGGAGGTAACAAAACCATCCAGCCCTTCTATTTCCATTCCGGACATAATTTTAACCATTTTTAAAATCATGCTTTCCGGAAAACGGTATAGAATGGAACCGGTTAAATCACCTGTTATATCTATAACCACTCCTACCTCTCTCTTGCCTAACATTTCAGAACAGGCATCATTTTTACATCTATTGATATCCAAATCCAGCATTAATTTAAAAACATCTATGGTGGCCTGATAAAAGGGATTAACATATTGGGCTTTCATTAGTTACTAACCCCCTTGCTTTTTACATAATCAGCAATTTTTTGATCAGTTGCGGCTACATGGTTAATCAGCCAAGCCAATAGCTTCCCCGCAAATTGCTGAACCAGGTCCTCCGCATAGCCTTGCTCTTCAAACTTGGCGGCAAATTCCCCCACTTCAGTTTTAAAATCCTCATGAACCTGTCTATGTGCCTCTAAACCCGGGTAACCTTCTTCTTCCTGGTAGGCCTCTTCATCAGCAAAATGTGTAACCACATAACCCTTCATAAATTCCAAGGTTTCCTTGACCTTGGGTAATTTATCCTCCCATTCTCCTTCTTTGCGAAGGGAAATCACAAAATCTTCAACACGACGAAATAATTCTTCATGCTGTTGATCAATTTTTTCCACCCCAATTTTGTACTTTTCTTTCCACATCATTTTTGCATTTCCCCCTTCTTTCATGTAAAGCATTTGGCTTCTTCCCTTTTTACAGAAAAAAATGAAACATCCCCCTGCTCTTTGACTATGTTGCCAAAGAAAATTTGTAGCCTACTCCCCAAACTGTCTTCAGGTATTGGGGCTTGGCCGGTTCAATCTCTATTTTAGTTCTAATGCGACGCACAAAAACACTAATTGAGCCCAGATCTGCTACATAATCCTCATCCCAAAGATGTTTGAACAGCTGTTCCCTGGTAAAAACCTGTTCGGGGTTGTTAGCTAAAAAACAAAGCAAATCAAATTCCTTTGCCGTAAGATCTATTTTTTCCCCCCTGACTATTACTTCCCTGGATTTGCAATTGATGCTGAAATCCTTATAGTTTACCGTTCCAATTTCATTGTTTGTCTTCAGAAGTTCTACATTTCTCCTGATTAAAGCCTTCACTCTCAAAACCAACTCAATTGTACTGAAGGGTTTGGTTAGATAGTCATCGGCGCCTAAATTAAAGCCTACACTTTTGTCAATAATCTCACTTTTTGCCGATAGCATTATTACCGGGGTATCAGCCTCTTTACGGATAAGACGCAATACCTCAAATCCATCCTTTTCGGGCAGCATAATGTCCAAGATTACTAGATCAGGATTTTCCTGTTTAAACATCTCCCATCCCTTAATTCCATCTCCTGCGTAAAGAACCTCGAAGCCCTCTTTAGTAAGAGCTTGTTCAACCACCTTTTTGATACTTTCCTCATCATCGACTAAAAGTATCCTGGCCCCTCCCTGTTGCATCTTCACCCTCCTTTTCAGATTCAAAATTTCCGATTGGTAAACCCAATATAAAGGTACTGCCCTCCTCTAATTTGCTGTCAACCTTGATCCAACCGCCATGCATTTCCAATAGTTCCTTTGTAAGTGCCAAACCAAGACCCGAGCCCCTATAGCGTCTGGCATTGGAGCTATCCAGCTGACGAAATCTCTCAAATAAATAAGGTATCCCTTCTTCACTGATGCCTATGCCTGTATCAATGACCTTAATAATTACCTCCCGATCGATCTCATTAAAATCTACGATAATTTCTACTTTACCGTTATTAGGGGTAAACTTAACAGCATTATCCGCTAAATTTAAAACTGCCCGCCTAATTTTTTCGGGATCTGCTCTAAACAAAGGCACCTCCGCTAGAAATGTGGAAGAAAAATCTATGGCCTTTTTCTGGGCTATGGGGGCTACCAGTCTTTCAACGGATTCAATTACATCCATCAAATCCATGGTTTCTAAATGCAATTGATATCTGCCCGCCTCAATTTGAGCCAAATCCAGTAAATCATTAATTAAAACCAATAATTGCTCACCATTCTTTTTAATTTCCTCTATGTTCTGGTGGTTAATTCCTTCTGCTTCCGGAAGTTGTTCTTCCAAAAGTTCCGCAAAGGCAATAATTGAGGTTAAGGGTGTTCTTAACTCGTGACTCATAGTAGCCAAGAACTGAGATTTATGCAAATTAAGTGTGGATAGCTTCTCATTTGCCAAGGTAAGTTCTTCTGTTCTCTTTTCTACCTCGCTTTCCAAATCGTCATAAAGGACGCCAAGCTGGTCCGCCATATCCTTAAATTGAACAGCTAACTCTTTAATTTCACCCTGAGCATTAATCCCCTCTAAATCAACCTGAAGATTGCCCCTACCTACCTCTGCTGCTGCCATCTTAAGCTTGTCCAGGGGCCTTCCCACCAAAAAATTAATCAGCAAAAAAATTGTGGTAAGACTGAAGCCAAGCAGCAAAAGGGTAAATCCCAGTTGTCTGAAGGAGTTGGAACGAAGATTAGCTATAAAGGAATCCATGGGTATCATGACACTGATCGCCCCTGCATATTCTCCCAATTCATATCCTTCACGAGGGTAGCCCGCTATGTCAAATTTACCAGCCGGTTCACCATGACAAGGCAGACAAGATTCATTAGCGAACAGCGGTCTTATGTAACGAAAATAATGCTTACCGTTAATCTCCTGCCGATCCCAAATTTCAACAGGCTTCATTGTATCTTCATAGGCCAGCAAAACTGCCCTTTCAAATTGATCCGGCTCATTTAAAGGATTCCTGGTATTTAATCTGGTTTGCTTAATAGTATAATCTGTCCAACGCCCAAAAATTTGATTAACCCCGGTACCCACGGCAGCAGGGTTTAAGCCTTTAAACTCAAAATTTCCTTGGCTATCATAATTAATCTGATCCTGATGTTGGGAAATAAATTCCCTGGTTGCTAATAATTGCAAGGTAATTACTTGAGCCTTTTCTTTTAGTTCTGCATAGGCTTGACGCTGCAATTGATAATGCTCCCATAAAAAGTGGGCAGCCATCACAGAGACAATAATCAAGGTGGTAGTCAGCATAAAACGAAAAGATAAATTATGGCGGGACATAACAAGACCCCCTACTTAATATAAGGAATACGAAATATTTCACTTGGTGTTATTATTCGACACCCCGGAATATGTTCCTGCTTAAAGGCAAGTTATTCACTATTATCAAGCACTACGAAACAGCAAAACCCCCCTATACACCAATGCCTGTAGCCAAAATGAAGCTTTGGCTACAGGCTATTAAAGGAGGGGGATGGAAATTACAAATTAAATTAATTTTTCTTTTCTTGGAATAACCTTAATTGCCGGCACAACAGCAACTGCTACACAGGCATATTCACAAAGTCCGCAACCAGTACATTTATCTTCTACTACAACGGGGTACTGAAACTCTTTCATATACAGGGCTTCGTCATATAGGGGGCAGTTGTTCCAGCAGGAACGACAAGAATCTCCGTGATAGGCATAACAAAGCTCCTCATCTATGACGGCCACTCCTATTCTCACCGCTTCCATGGGCAGCGGCTTTAAAGCACCGGTGGGACAGACCTCGGGGCACTCCATACAAAGGGTACAGGGTGCGTCTTTTGGGATAAAATAAGGTGTACCCAAAGACAAGCCATGTTTTATACCTCCGGCTATTAACGCCTTTTCAGGACAAACTTCTATGCACTGGCCGCAACGGATACACTGGGATAAGAATTCTGCATCTGTACCGGCTCCCGGGGGCCTTAATAGGTTTGGGCCGACCTTTTTTGCCGGAGCCATTGACAGAGTCATTACTCCTCCCACCGCTACTGCTCCACCAATTTGTAGAAACTCTCTTCTGGATGGCTCCCACTTGGCTTCCTTTGCAGCCATAACTTCTTTGTTTGCCTCCAGCAATGAGGGTCCCGCCTTTTTGCTCATAAATGCGGGCAGTTGGAATTTGAAGCTGAGTGCCCCTTCCGGGCAAATATCAATACAACTGCCACAACGAGTACACAAAGATGATTCCATTCTGGGCAAACCTTCAACAACTGCTTTTCTCAACTCTACGGCAGTATAATCGCAAGCTCTGACACAACGCTGACATTTAGTACATTCAAGACCATCTATATTGATTCCTAAAGGGCTTAAGCGGGCCCATAAAGCATAAAAAGCACCTAAAGGACAGACATATCTACACCATGCCCTTTGTATACCCGCCAATTCAAAGGCTAAGATAATTATTAAAATTAATACTTCTATTCCTAAACCAAAAAGAATTGCTCTGTAAAAAATGCCAATAGGCGAAAAACTCTGGAAAACCGGTACTCCTATTAAAAAACTGACTACTAATACCACGGGCAGCATCCAATACCATTGCTTCTGTTGTTCCAACCTTTTTTTAGTGTTCTTCTTTTTAACTATCGGTGCTTTATTGGCTAACTCTACCAATAGTCCCACAGGACAAACCCAGCTGCAAAATGCCTTGCCTAAGATGAGGTAAGCACCAAGAATTAGCACTACGCCAATAATCCCCAAAAGAGCTAACCCACCCAAGGTTTTAGAAGCTAAAATAACTTCCGCGGTTGCCAATGGATCCATCAAGGGAATACCAAAGATATTACTGGCTAACAAAGTTCCCTTAATTCCCAGAAAACCTACTAGAGGTAACAGGAAAATACTTATCATTAATATTTGAACTATCCTACGGTAAAACCCCCAAGTTTTGGGCATATTCACCACTTCCTTACGCAGTCGGCGCCCTTAATACTTCCATAAAACCCAGGCCGTCAACAATTTTTTAAGAAATTTTCCCCGGCTTTTAATCACACTGGCTGTAAGTTTCAATGGAAACCAAAGCCGGGGAAGCTTTTTAAATAAATTATACCTTTTGAATTTTAACTGCACAGATTTTAAATTCCGGCTCAAAGGAGGCCGGGTCAACTGCATCATTGGTAATGGCATTTACCAATGGATCTACCTCCCACCAAGTTGCAAAAAGCATTCCCTCTTGGGGCACTCCCGGCCTGCCCACTCTGGCCGGCATTGTGATCGAGCCTCTTCTGGAAGTAAGTCTTACATTGTCGCCGTCCTTAATGCCTAACTGGGTGGCATCCTTTGGATTTACCTCTACATAGGACTTGGGCATTGCCCTGACCAAGGCCGGGCTGTTACCTGTCATGGTGGCCCCATGCCAATGCTCCAAAACTCTTCCTGTGGTTAAGCAAAAAGGGTATTCCTGATCGGGCATCTCATCCCCAACCCGATAAGGCCTAGCAAAAATCACTGCCCTTTTATCAGGCGCGGAATAAAAGCTTATTCCCTCTTTGACATAAGGATCCCAGGGTGCGGCAAAACGTCTGACAGTCCCCTTTGTTCCCTGATGATCGTTAACAGGGCTTTGATTACCGTGTGCCTCTCTAAATGAAGGATACGTTGCTAATTCC
>CAZCQT010000004.1:0-20157 GCA_964500905.1 uncultured Moorellales bacterium | reverse complement strand
AATGCCGGATCCCAGTCTTCCACATCAGTAATCAGGGGTTTGGCTTTAAACGAAATAAATATTAAGGATGCATTTTTGGTAATCAAAAAAGAGTTCAGGATTAGCTTTATGGCGGGAGCGAGTTTAGCGGTTATAAACTTTCTGCGTCTATTATTAATTGAAAAAGTTGATTTAATGGTTAACCTGGCCGTTAATTTTAGTTTAATTTGTACTGTAATTATGGCTAAAGTGACTGGAGGGGTACTTCCTATTATTGCTAAAAGGCTTAGGCTTGATCCCGCTTTAATGGCAGGTCCTTTAATAACTACGATTGTTGATGCCGCTGCTTTAATAATTTATTTTAGCTTCGCTATGTGGCTGCTTAATATTTAGATTTTTCTACAGCCAACAATGAATCATAACATAGCCCCCCAAAGCAATTATAAAAAATAGCACATTTTCAGGACACAAAGCATATATATAATTGGAGATCCTTTAGAAGCGGGGGTGTATTTTTGTTAAGAGTATCCGATTTAAGACTGCGGGATGTGGTAAATATAGTTGATGGCCGGCGATTAGGGATTATCAAGGACATAGATTTGGATTTGGAAGAGGGAAAGGTAAAATCAATTATATTGCCTAACACGGGTCGCTTTATGGGTTTTCTAAGTAAAAATGATGATATGGTTATACCTTGGGAAAGAATAAGAAAGCTGGGGGTAGATGTAATCTTGGTAGAACTGCCCAATTATACGGAGCCAAAAAGCCGATATTAAAAAACAAGCTTTTCTGCTGATGAAGGCTTGTTTTTTAGATTACAGTTGCTGTTTTTGCCAATCAAAAATATTTGAATTAAATTTTTTAAAATAACGTTTTTTGTTGACATACTATATATAGTGGGTTATACTGTTTATAATACTACATATTGTTTAATTGGAGGAGGTTTTCTATGAAATGTCCTTTCTGCGAGCATCTGGATTCTAGGGTGCAGGATTCAAGGCCGGCTGAGGAAGGGGCCACGATTCGTCGTCGGCGTGAATGCTTGGCTTGTGGGAGGCGCTTTACAACTTACGAAAAAGTGGAGGCATTACCCCTGATTGTAGTTAAGAAAAACGGACAAAGGGAGGTCTTTGATTCGGACAAGCTCCTGATGGGGGTAATTAAGGCTTGCGAAAAGCGGCCGGTAGAAATGGCAAAATTAGAAAATATGGTTAATGATATAGAAAAAGAATTAGCCAATGCGATGGTAAGGGAAATATCAAGTCAGACAATAGGCGAGTTGGTTATGGAAAAGCTAAAAGATATAGATAAAGTGGCTTATGTAAGATTCGCTTCTGTCTACCGCGAATTTAAAGACTTGCAGTCTTTTGCCAGGGAATTGGAGGAATTATTACAAAGGAACAGTTAAGGGGGTTTTGATTTGTTAGCACAGATTAAAAAAAGAGATGGACGAGTTGTAGATTTTTATGAAAGCAAGATAACCAATGCAATTTTAAAAGCAGCGGAATCCGTTGGAGGCCATGATCGGGAAACCGCTTTTTCACTAACCCTTGAGGTATTAAGAGAGCTTAAAAGGCTTTATGGAGATAATTTATTTTCAGTAGAAGATGTGCAAGATGTAGTAGAAAAGGTTTTAATCGAAAACGGGCATGCCAGAACTGCAAAAGCCTATATTCTATACCGGGCTAAAAGAAACCGCATCAGGGATGCAAAATCTGATTTGATGGATGCAGTGGAAGAGATTCTCAAGGAAACAAATCGTGAAAATGCCAATGTTAGTAATTCACCTTCTGCTAAAATGCTGCAAATTGCCAGTGCCGCCAGCAAAAACTATTATCTGAGTAGGGTTATTCCCGAAGATTATTCACAGGCTCACAGGGAGGGAAGAATTCATATTCATGACTTGGATTTTTACTCAAAAACCTTGACTTGTCTTCATATTCCATTAAAGAGACTATTAACCGAGGGTTTTAATAATGGGCATGGTTATATCAGACCGCCCAAAAGACCTGGTTCCGCTACTGCCTTGGCAGCTATTATCTTGCAAAGCTCTCAAAATGATATGCATGGAGGGCAATCCTTTGCTTTCTTTGATAGAGATATGGCTTCCTTTGTAGAAAATGCCAGCGAAGAAGAAACATATCAAGCGATGGAGGCATTTATTTATAATTTAAATTCCATGCATTCCAGAGCAGGAGCTCAGGTTCCCTTCAGCAGCGTGAATTTAGGCTCAGATACCACTGAAAGTGGTAGAAAAGTAACCAGAAATCTTTTATTGGCTTATGAAAAAGGACTTGGCAAGGGAGAGACACCTATTTTCCCTAATATTTTATTCCGCCTTAAAAAGGGAGTTAACTTTCTGCCTGAGGACCCTAACTATGATCTTTTTCAATTGGCTTTGAGGGTAGCCGGGAAGAGAATGAACCCTACCTTTAGTTTTATGGATTCTTCTTTCAACAAGCAGTATGGTGATGAGGTTGCTTATATGGGTTGTCGTACAAGAGTTATAGCTAATGTTAACGGACCGGAAGTTTCTGATGGAAGAGGAAATCTTTCCTTTACATCAATTAATTTACCTCGTTTAGCCATAGAATCCAACGGCGATTTGGAGATTTTTTATGAAAAGTTGGAAGAAACCATGAAATTAGTTATGAAGCAGCTCTATCATCGTTACGAAATACAAAAAAATCTAAAAGTTAAGGATATGCCTTTTTTAATGGGGCAAGGGCTTTATCAGGATTCCGCAGGCAAGGCAATGGAGGACACCATAGAGGAAATGGTTCAGCACGGAACCTTATCACTAGGTTTTATAGGTCTTGCAGAGGCATTGGTCGCCTTAGTTGGCAAGCACCACGGGGAATCCGCCGAAAGCCAGGCCCTGGGTTTGGAAATTGTGTCCAGAATGCGTAAAATTACAGACGGATTTGTGGAAGCAAGGCATTTAAATTACACCTTATTAGCTACACCGGCGGAAGGACTTTCCGGTCGTTTTGTCGCCATTGATCGGGATCGGTTTGGAATAATACCTGGGATTACAGATAAGGAATACTATACAAATTCTTTCCATATTCCGGTATACTTTCCTATTTCCAGTTTTGATAAAATATCTCTGGAAGGTCCTTATCATAAATATTGTAACGCAGGGCATATCAGTTATGTAGAAATGGCATCTCCGCCAAATGGTAATATTGAAGCTATGGAAACTATTGTTAGGTATATGGCGGAAAAGGACATGGGCTATGCCGGCATAAACTTTCCTATTGATTTTTGTACAGATTGTTCTTTCCAAGGGGTTATTAACGAAGATAATTGCCCAGTCTGCAATAGTATAGAAATTAAGCGTATTAGGAGAATTACTGGTTATTTTAGCACAGTAGATCGATTTAATGATGCTAAAAGAGCAGAATTAAAGGCAAGAACCAGTCACTTCTAAGGAGTGAATATAATGGAGTTGAGGATTAACGGAGTAGTGAAGGAAAGTGTTGTAGACGGGCCGGGGATTAGATATGTTGTTTTTGCACAGGGCTGCCAGCATAATTGCCCTGGTTGTCATAACCCGGATACCCATGATCCGCATGGGGGCAAATCAGTTGCTATAGAAAAAATATTGGCCGATATTAAAAAAGATCCTTTGTTAAAAGGTGTTACCTTTTCCGGGGGTGAACCCTTTTTACAAGCAAAACCGCTGGCTCTTTTGGGTAAAAAGCTTAAAGATGCAGGTTATGATATTATAACTTACACAGGTTATATTTACGAAGATCTTTTGAAAAAGGCTGAGAGTAATCCAGACTATCTGGAGCTGTTGAAGGTTACAGATTTATTAATTGACGGGCCGTTTCTGCTGGAGCAAAGGGATCTCAGCTTATTATACAAGGGTTCAACCAATCAAAGAACTATTGATGTTCCCAGCTCTCTTCAAAACAAACAAACAATTATAAAATAGCAAAAAGGGCTTTGGTCTTAAGACCAAAGCCCTTTTTGCTACTAAGAGGTTTTTACACTTTTCACTAAAGAATTTCTGGGATATAATAATAGGCAAAGCTATCTGCGAGGTGACTCAATGTTTCGGAAAGAAGAGAAAAACGGAGTTGTAATCTTTACAATTCCTTATTTTAGTGAAACAAATTTAGTAATTCATGGCTTTACTTCCCGAATTGGTGGAGTTAGCCCCACCCCTTATCATAGTTTAAATATGGGTTTTACAGTGGATGATGATCTCTTACTGGTTTTGGAAAACCGTAAAAGGGTTGCAGACATTTTAAAATTTCCATTGGAGCATTTGGTGGCGGCAAAACAAGTCCACCAAGATAACATCGCTATTGTTACCCATAAAGATAAGGGTAAGGGTGCATTGAAATATGATGATGCTATAGAATGTACAGATGCCCTAATTACAATGGAAAAAAACTTGCCCCTCAGTACCTATTATGCAGATTGTGTTCCGATTTTTATTTTAGATCCGGTTACGCCGGCTATTGGACTGGCTCATGCAGGTTGGAAAGGAACAGCATTCGGAATAGGGGCAAAAACAGTTCTTAAAATGGAAAAAGTGTTTGGCACTAAAATAAAAAATCTAAAAATTGCGATTGGACCCAGCATCGGTCCCTGTTGCTATCAAGTTGATGAAAGGATTCGCGGACTATTTTTAAAAGAATTTCCGGCCGCTTTAGAATACTTTCAAGACTCAAAACCAGGACACTGGCAGCTTAACTTATGGGAGGCAAATAAGGGCAGTTTAACGGAAATAGGTTTGTTGGAAGAACAAATAATTACAAGTAGAATTTGTACCGCCTGTAATACGGAATTGTTTTTTTCTCATCGTAAAGAGCAAGGTTTGACAGGAAGAATGGCGGCCTTGATGATGTTGAAAACTGAAGCTGAAATGAGTGAAGGAAATGCCCCCGGCAATTAAAAAAACAGTAAGAAAAAAAACTGTAAAAAAGAGAAAAAATTCAATATTAAAATACATATTTTTCTTGATCTTGGCAGCTCTGGTTGTCTATTTCGCTTATGAACCCTTAAAAGGTGTAATTGCACGTAAATTTGCGGAAGTATATGAAGCGGAGATAGGAATGGTAGAGCAAGAGCTGGTAGTTTCCGGTGCTTTACTTTTCAGAGATGAAACCCTCCTATTTGCACCTGAGTCAGGAGTTTTAGTAATTTTGGCCCCCGAAGGAAAAAGAGTAGCTGAAAAAGAGTTATTGGCACGCATTCAAACTCCCCAAGGGGAGATAAAGGAGATAGCCGCGGCACGGGCAGGAATAGTATGCTACCACCTCGATGGTTTGGAGGAAGTAATTACTTCTGATGAAATGCTTCTGTCAAGTACCTCAGCGGAAAGGCTTACTTCCTACGAGCTAAAAGAAAATAAGCAGGGCATGCAGTTGATTAAAGGACAACCCTTACTGAAGCTGGTGAATAACTTAAAACCAATGTATTTAAGCATAAAGTTTGATTCCATGTATTTGGAGGATTTTCCTCCGGAGGGGAAAAAGCTTGTTTTCAGGATCGGTGATCAAGAATTAAGTGCGATTGTTAAAGAGATACTTTCTCAAGGGGTGAATGCTTTTGCTCTTTTGGAATTAAATAAAGGAGAGTTCCTGCACGAAAGAGAGCTGGAAGTAAATTTGGTTTTAAAAACAGGTAAAGGGATTAAAATACCTAATACGGCCTTTGTTGAAACAGAAGCCGAAGAAGCTGTCTATAAGGCCTTTGCTACCGGCTATCGTCTAGTACCTGTTAAGGTGCTTTTGCAGAATCAGGAATATTCTATCGTAGAGGGCTTATCCAGAGGCGATCGGATACTTTGTTATCCCAATAAAATTACAGGTTTATAGCATAATGATATTCGGGTAACAGTTATTAGCTTTGATTAAATATTAGCAGGATTCTATTTTAATATGTAGAATTAGATAATGTTGGAGGCTTGACAAAATGAATTCGATTGATTTAAATATCATGGACATAAGGCAGAGAATAGCTAAAGCTGCCAAGATCTCAGGTAGAAACCCAGCAGAAGTAGGCATAGTTGGGGTAACAAAAACTGTTTCTGTTGCTGAGATGCAGTACGCGATTTCCTTGGGCATTGATAAAGTAGGAGAAAACAGAGCCCAGGAATTAATTAAAAAGTATGACAAAATCACAACACAGATCCAATGGCATATGATCGGTCATTTGCAAACAAATAAGGTCAGGCAAATTGTTGATAAGGTTGCTTTGATTCATTCTCTAGATCGTTGGTCCTTGGCTTTAGAGTTGAATAAAAGGGCGGCCCTAATCCATAGGGTAGTGCCGGTTTTAATTCAAGTTAACATTGCAAAAGAAGTAACAAAGTTTGGTCTTATGCCAGAAGCAGTAATTCCCTTTATTGAAGAAGCTTGTAAATTGCCCAATATTTCAATTAAAGGTCTCATGACAATGGCACCCTATGTGGAAAATTCGGAAGAGGTGCGGGGTGTTTTTAGGGAACTGGCTTTATTATCCAAAGGAATCACGGAGTTGGAGTTTAAAACTGTAAGAATGGACTATTTGTCCATGGGAATGACCAATGATTTTGAAGTAGCTATTGAGGAAGGTGCAAATCTAGTCAGGATTGGAAGCGGTATTTTTGGCAAAAATAATTAGGAGGGAGATTTGACAGATGAGGATTATGGATAAGGTATTGGGCTTTATAGGTTATGAGATTGATGAAGAAGAACAAACAGAATCCGTGGCTGTAATTGAAAAAAGCGAAGATTTTTCCCAAAGGAACAGGCGGAATAATTTAATTGGTTTGCCAAGCCCTTCTAATGCAATGAAAATGGCGGTGGCCAAGCCAAAGGATTTTGAACAAGTGCAGATGATTGCCGATCATTTAAAAAACCGCAGTCCGGTAGTAGTAAATGTGGAAGAATTGGAATTGGAAATGGCCAAAAGAATTGTAGATTTTTTAAGCGGAACCATCTATGCATTAAGCGGCAGCATTCAAAAAGTCAGCCCGGGCATTATGATCTTTTTACCTAAGAATGTGGAAATCACCGGTGATTTGGAGAACCATCATGGAATTGAAGATGTTTGGCCTTTAAAAGTGCCACAATTGTAAAGAGGTGAAGTTATTGGATTTTCAGCTGGCTATCATAGGGGGAGGGTCAATTGGAGAAGCACTTGTTGCAGGTGTAACCAGAAGTAAACAATACTCTCCTGATAAAATAATTGTAAGTGATCCCCTTAAGGCAAGGCGTGAGCACCTACTTAAACAATTTGCTATTAATGTGACTGCCGATAATAGCTTGGCTGCTCAAAAGGCGGAAATAATTGTTATGGCAGTAAAGCCTCAGTTTTATTTTTCATCCTTATCTCCAATGGTGCAATCTTTGACAGAAAAACAACTTCTAATTTCGGTGGCCGCAGGTATAGGAACAGCGGAAATTGAAAGATTTCTGAAAAAGCAAATTCCTGTTATTAGAGTCATGACTAATACTCCTTTATTAATTGGTGAAGGAGCGACAGTGTTGGCAAGGGGAAAATTTGCCATAGACAAGCATTTAGCCAAGGCTAGAAAATTATTTTTAGATTTGGGTTTGGCCATCGAGTTACCGGAGAATGATTTAAATGGAGTTACAGCCCTCAGCGGTAGCGGCCCTGCTTATTTGTACTTGATATTGGAGGCTTTAATCGAAGCAGGTGTACGAATTGGTTTAACTAGGGAATTAAGCAGGCAGTTGATGTTACAAACCATGCTAGGTTCCGCAAAAATGATGCTGGAAACAGGTAAGCACCCGGCGGAATTAAAAGAATCTGTAACATCCCCGGGGGGGACAACTGCGGCAGCCTTGGAACACTTGGAAGCCCAAGGAATAAGAGGTGCGTTAATTCAATCCGTGGTTAAAGCCTTTGAGAGGGCAGAAGAATTGAGTTTGATGAGGGAGTGAGTAAGTTATTCTAACTTTAATTCAATTATTACGTGTGGCGTTAGATCTTCTGACATGGTTAATAGTGGCACGGGCACTGCTGACTTGGGTTCCAAACATTTCCTACAACCCCGTTGTTAAGTTTATACATGAGGTTACGGAGCCGATTATGCGTCCCATTCAAAAAATGCTCCCACAAAATCTTGTCCCTTTTTCGCCAATTGTAGCTATCTTAGTGATAAGGCTGGCGGAACGCTTATTAGTATCTTTACTTTTTTCTTTGATATGATCAGTGTTACTAATGTGTTGTGTATTTTTACTATGAGGGGGGCTAAACTTGGCATTAACACCTTTAGATCTGCAAAATAGTAAGGAGTTTCGAAAAAGCACCAGAGGTTACAACCAAAAGGAAGTTGATGGGTTTCTTACCCGAGTTTTTAAGGATTATGAAGAACTTTACAGGCAGAATTTAGACCTTCAGGAGGAATTGGCGGAAGCTAAGGAAAAGCTCAATCAATATCAATTGATTGAAGATACCTTACAAGGCACCTTGGTTTTAGCTCAACAAACTGCAGAAGAAGTCAAAAAGAATGCAGAAGGAGAGGCTTCTTTAATCATTGAAAAAGCACAGCAGCACAGCGAAAAAATGCTGCGAATTGCCGAGGCTGAGATAAACGAGGCCCGGATGGAATATGAGAGATTAAGACAATTGGAGCAGAACTACCATCTGCAGTTAAGGACTCTCTTCCAAACTCAACTGGCTTTTTTAGATAAGGAAATGGAAGCCTTCGTAGTCGCAGAAGCTGAAGTTGCTGCAAAATCCGAACAAGATTAGGATTTGCCTTGAAAAGAGAAAAAACTGTGGTATAATTTTTACATATTTAATATTTCAAGAATAACAATGAATGGAAGAGTAAATGGGAGTTATTTTTGCAGAGAGCCCGTGTAGGTGGGAAACGGGTAAGATACCTCGTTGAAAATCACCCAGGAGTTGAAACCTCGAATATCGTCCCAGTCAGGGGTTTTCGGAGCAGCCTCCGTTAAAAACAAGTATGAGGCCGAAATTGCATTCGGCAAATAAAGGTGGTAACGCGGGTAACCCTCGCCCTTTGGGTGTGGGTTTTTTTATTTAAAAATTTCATGAGGTGATTAAAATGGAATACGATCAAACACTGAATCTACCTAAAACTGATTTTCCCATGAGGGGGAATTTACCGGCAAGGGAGCCGGAAATTCTAAAGTTTTGGGAAGAAATAAATATTTATGAAAAGGTGCAGCAACAAACAGATGGCAAACCAAAATTTGTTCTTCACGATGGGCCCCCTTACGCCAACGGGGATATTCACCTAGGTACCGCGTTGAACAAAGTATTGAAGGATATTATAATAAAATTTTATTCCATGGCCGGTTATGATGCTCCCTATGTGCCGGGTTGGGATACTCATGGTTTACCCATTGAACAACAGGCAATTAAAAATTTAGGACTAAAAAGGGAAGAAGTTGATCCCGTTGAATTTCGCAATAGCTGTGCAGAATATGCTATGAAGTACGTGGAAGTTCAAAAAGAACAATTTAAGCGTTTGGGGGTTAGAGGCAAATGGGAGGATCCCTATTTAACTTTAACTCGCGAATACGAAGCAAGACAGATCAAGGTTTTTGGGGAAATGGCCAAGAAGGGTTTTATCTATCGGGGATTAAAGCCGGTTTATTGGTGTTCGGATTGCCAAACAGCATTGGCTGAGGCAGAGGTAGAATACAATGACAAACGATCTGAATCTATTTATGTTAAATTTCCCGTAATCGACGGCAAAGGACTTATATCTGAGGAAAACACCTTCTTTGTTATTTGGACAACTACCCCTTGGACCATACCTGCCAACGTGGCCATCAGCCTGCATCCCGATTTTGATTATCTTTTGGTCAAAACCGAACAAGGGGGACTGGTTTTAGCTAAGGACTTACTGCAACAATTTACTGAAATTGCCGGACTTACCCAAAAGGAAATTGTTAAAGAGTTTAAAGGCAGTGAACTGGAAAGGATTGTTTGCAAACATCCCCTGTTTGAAAGGGATTCTTTAGTGATTTTGGGTGAACATGTAACATTAGAACAAGGCACAGGCTGTGTTCATACAGCACCGGGACATGGAATGGATGACTATGAAGTGGGAAGACGCTATGGCTTGCCTGTTATTTCCCCTGTAAACAATAAAGGGGTTTTTACCGAGGAAGGGGGCCCCTTTGCAGGTCTCACCACAGATAAGGCTAATTTAGCTGTAATTCAAGCCCTGGCTGAAAAGGGTTTTTTGGTTTATCAGACTCAGATCAAGCACCAATATCCTCACTGCTGGCGTTGTAGACATCCTATTCTTTACCGGGCAACTGAACAATGGTTTGCGTCCATTGAAGGTTTTAGAGAGGATGCATTAAAAGCAATTAAAAATGTAAAATGGATTCCTGCTTGGGGCGAAAGCCGCATCTATAATATGGTGGCTGATCGAGGTGATTGGTGTATTTCAAGGCAAAGAATTTGGGGGGTACCCATCCCTATTTTCTATTGCGATGCTTGCAATGAACCTATAATTACCGATGAAACCATTGCAAAGGTTGAGGAACTGTTTAGAAGCCATGGCTCTAATATCTGGTTTGCCAAAGAAGCTCATGAATTACTGCCTGCTAATTATCAGTGTCCTCATTGCGGCGGTGGTAGCTTTACCAAAGAAACAGATACCATGGATGTTTGGTTTGATTCAGGTTCAAGTCATGCCGCAGTTCTGGAAACCTGGCCTGAGCTTACTTGGCCTGCGGACATGTATTTAGAGGGCAGTGATCAACACAGGGGCTGGTTTAATTCTTCCTTATCAACAGCAGTTGCTACAAAAGGTGTTGCTCCATATCGATCTGTTTTAACCCACGGTTATGTAGTAGATCAAAAGGGCAGAAAGATGTCAAAATCTCTGGGCAATGGGATTGATCCCTTGGATATTATTAATCAGATGGGTGCAGATATTTTAAGACTTTGGGTAGCCTCAGCAGATTATCGCAAGGATATTGCCGCTTCCCCCGGTATTTTTAAACAAATGACGGAAGCTTATCGTAAAATCAGAAATACCAGTCGCTTTATTCTGGGCAACTTGGCTGACTTTGATTGGGAACAGGATCAAGTTGCATATGAAGAAATGAATGAATTGGATCGTTTTACCCTGTTGAGGCTGCATAAGCTTATTCAAAGGGTAATGGACGCATATAAAAACTATGAATTTCATACCGTCTACCATAGCATTCATAATTTCTGTGCCGTAGATATGAGTGCCTTTTATTTAGATATTTGCAAAGATCGTTTATATGTGTTGGCACAAAATGATCCCTCCAGAAGGGCAGCACAAACGGTGATTTATGAAACTCTTAACGCTTTGGTAAGATTATTAGTACCCGTACTTGCTTACACCTCCGAAGAAATTTGGGGATATATTCCTAAACCCGAGGGCAGCCCCGTAAGTGTACAATTGACCTCCATGCCGATTGTAAACAAGGCGTACCTGGATGAGGAACTGGAAGATAAATGGGAAAGGCTTTTGGATGTGCGAGGGGAAGTGGCTAAGGCTTTAGAAATAGCCCGGCAGGAAAAAATCATTGGAAACTCGTTAGAAGCGACGGTGGAGCTCTATTTGGATGAAAAATGGCTGGAGTTTTTGTTGCCGTTAAAAAAGGATTTACTGATGATTTTCATTGTATCGGATTTGCATTTATACCCTCTGGACAAGGCAATGGGAGATTCGTTTACTTCTACTGAGCTGGAAGGTTTTAAAGTAAAAATAACACCATCCATTGCCGGGAAATGCGAACGCTGCTGGAATTACAGTGATACAGTCGGCACTAATAGGGAGCACCCCACAATTTGTGCTCGTTGTGCAAATGTATTAAATCAAATTTAATCAAAGAACCTACCAAAAGAGAGACCGCAGAAAAAAATGGTCTCTTTTTTGCTGTTCACTCCGGGACACAGCGGAAGAGGTTTGTGATTCCGGGTAGTTTTATAAAAGATGGGTTCTTTTAAATTGAATTGAGAATGTTTTTTGGGGATAATTAAAAGGTATAATAGATTAAAAAGGACATTATCCCATGTATGATATTTAAATTTGAGGGGGAATATTAATGAAGGAACAACAAGAGGAATTGGAGCGAAAATCAGAAGAGCTTATTGCCAGGATGGAAAAGCTGCACTTGGCTGAATATGTAGATATGCTGCAAAGCCCCCGCAGATTATGGAAGCTTAATTTTTTTGCAGGTATAGCAAGGGGGCTGGGTATGGCGGTTGGTTTTACTATTTTAGGTGCTATCGTATTATACTTATTGCAAAAGCTGGTAGCGTTTAACCTGCCTGTTATAGGAGATTTTATAGCTGATATTGTACGGATTGTGCTGGAAAGGTACTAAAAAGGAGGCGGCTTTGCTTGGAAGGGGAAAAGCTGAAATATTACCAAGATAGACTTCTGGCAAAAGAAAAAGAGCTTAAGAATTCCATTGAATCATTGGAAAAGGGGGGAGTCCACGTATCCATGCAGGACAGCTTTGGTGAACTTTCTCTTTATGATAACCATCCTGCTGATATTGGCAGCGAATTGTTTGAAAGGGGAAAGGATTTGGCATTAAGGGATCAGGCCGTGATAGAGCTAAAGGCGGTGGAGGATGCCCTGATAAGGGTTGGTAGCGGGGGTTATGGCCTTTGTACCTCCTGTGGGCAGCCTATTAGTGAGGAACGCCTGAATGCGATTCCGGAAGCGGCACAGTGTAAAAAATGCAGACAAGGTTTTGAAGGACAAGGTAATTTAATAGCCAGGCCTGTTGAAGAAGAGATAATTTCACCTCCCTTTGGCGAAAAGAGTCAAAAACAAGAGGTTCAATTCGATGGCGAGGATACCTGGCAGGCAGTGGCCAGATATGGTAGTTCCGATACCCCTTCGGATTTAGGGGAGGAATACGCTAAATATCCAAATATTTATGTAGATTGGGACGAGGATAGGGGTACAGTGGAAGATATAGAAAAAACAAACACATAATAAAGTAGCAATTAATAATATATTTTTATGGATATTACCTCTATAAATTGCAGCTAGTCTTTTCCTATGCTAAAATGAATTGATATAAAGGCATAGGGGGGTTATTTTTTGTCACTTTTTTTAATTGCTTCATTAGTCATTATCTTTGATCAAATAACAAAATATTTGGTAAGAAATTCAATGTGCTTAGGAGAAACCATTCCGCTGATCCCCAATTTTTTTCATATAACCCATGTGCAGAATCCCGGTGCGGCTTTCGGTATTTTAGCTTACCAAACAGGCTTTTTTATTTTAGTAGGGGTGTTAGTGATTTTTTTTATCTTTTACTTTTGGAAGCAGTTGGGGGAAGATAAACTATTACTAAAGTTTGCTTTGTCCTTACAATTAGGCGGTGCTATCGGTAATTTAGTTGATCGAATTTATTTTGGTCAGGTAACGGATTTTTTTGATTTCAGAGTTTTCCCCGTTTTTAATATAGCAGATATAGCAATTACTGTAGGTGTTGCTTTATTGTGCTTGGAAATTCTTCTTCCTTCATTTAAAAAACAGGTAGGGGAACAAAAATGAAAGAAAAAAGGAGCTTCCTGATAAACCCCCAAGAGGAAGATATTCGCATTGATAAATTGTTAACCGCTAAATTAGAAGGCTATTCCCGTGCAAAAATTCAGCGGTTAATTGAGATGGGGCAGGTGGAACTTTCCGGTAGCGTTATTAAAGGAAATGTAAAAGGAAAAGCAGGGGATATAGTTGAAATATTTTTGCCGGAAGAGGAACAATTGCAAATTCTACCGGAGGCGATTCCACTGGATATTATTTATGAGGACGAGGATTTGTTAATTATTAATAAACCTCAGGGATTGGTGGTGCATCCCGCCGCCGGCAATAAGCAAGGTACCTTGGTCAATGCACTTCTGCATTATTATCCCCCTATTAAAGAAGTAAACGAGCATCTAAGGCCGGGCATCGTTCATCGCCTAGATAAGGATACCTCCGGCTTAATGGTTGTTGCGAAAAATAGTATGTCCTTTCAAAAGCTAGGGGCACAGTTAAAAGCTTATCAAGTGAAAAGAAGGTATTTAGCCCTTGTTTATGGCAGAATAGCGGAAGACGGCGGCAAGATAGAAGCCCCCATTGGCCGCCACCCTACGGACAGGAAGAGAATGGCGATTGTTAATAAAGGTGGTAAGTATGCCTTAACCGAGTATTGGGTAAAAGAACGCTTCGAAAAACACTCCTATCTGGAAGTTGGATTACATACCGGTAGAACTCATCAGATTAGGGTGCATCTCGCCTATATTGGGCATCCTATTTTAGGGGATCAGGTTTATGGCGGTAAAAAAAAGCATTCAGGCATAAATGTCCAAATGCTTCACGCTTTTCAGTTGGGTCTTAATCATCCACGCAGGGGCAACTGGCTAGAATTTACCGCACCTTTGCCGGAAAGATTTAAAACCGAATTAACCCAACTGGAATCTGGTTAGGATGCTACTGGGACGCAGGCTTGGAAGTTCTTAACCCAATAAGAACCCCGATTGCACTCAGGAAAGCTACTATTGCAAAATCTTGTAACATTACAATTCCCTCCGGCCAAGGAATGTGAAAGGCAAAATATAACAGGTAAATAACAAAGTTGAAACACAAATTTACCGATAGCACAAAGTTCCAAATGGAGGAGGCATCAAATTTTTTTCTCCAAAATATTGTGAACAGCAGGCTGGCAGGTATAAAAATAATTGAATTTCTGATAATACTATTTAAAAAACCACCGCTATCCCCCGTTAATAACAAGCTGAAATAAGTCAAGGCAAATAAAACAGCCTGTGTGATTAAAAATTGTATAATATGCACGTAGATACCCCCTTGCTCATGCCTAATATTTTAACCCAAAAGGGTGCTCGTTGTCTACAAAGAACCTGGAGGTTGAACAGCTTAGATATGTTAATCGATTATGCCATTCGGGCAGTTGCAGAGGAAGCATCCTTAAGAGCAATAGTATCCAGAACCACAAGACTGGTTGACGAAGCCAGAGTGAAACATTTTACTTACCCCACGGCTACTGCCGCCCTGGGAAGATTGTTGACAGGTGCCGCTATGATGGGCATGACCCTAAAAGGAAATGAACGACTAAGCCTGCTAATTAAGGGGGATGGCCCCCTGGGACAATTATTAGCAGTAAGCCGTAGTGATGGTTTTGTAAAAGGGTATGTCGCTGAGCCTCAAACTCACCTTCCTTTAAATTCTTCAGGCAAACTGGATGTGGGCAAGGCCGTTGGCAAGGGAATGCTTTATATTACAAAGGATTTGGGTCTTAAAGAGCCGTACAAAGGCGGCAGTTCCCTAACCACGGGTGAAATAGCCGATGATTTAACTAATTATTTTGCGGCATCAGAGCAAACACCCTCTGCAGTTGCCTTGGGTGTTTTAGTGGATGTAGATAACAGCGTTAAAGCCGCCGGGGGTTTTTTAGTACAATTAATGCCGGGGGCTTCTAATAGCTCAGTAGAAAAATTAGAGCAAAATCTTGCACGAATCAAATCAGTAAGTGAGCATTTTGCACTGGGTAAAACCCCTGAGGAGCTATTAGCCAGTCTGTTTAAAGGATTTGATTATGAGATCCTGGAAAAACAGAAATTAAGGTTTCTTTGTGATTGCAGCCGTTCAAATATGGAAAGAGTTTTGCTCAGCTTGGGCAAGGATGAATTAATTAGCTTGAAAGAAGAACAAAAAGGAGCAGAAATTCGCTGCCACTATTGTAATCAAGCTTACCAATTCTCTGAGCAGGAGCTGACAGATTTAGCAAAACAAGTAAGCAAGGGTGGTCAATAAAGGGTGCAGTCGGACTTTTATTAAAAAAATAATCATTTTTTTAAATAGAAGCTTGACTCCTTTTGTTGACAAGAGTAGAATTTAATCAGAAAAAATATTTGCCTTTAAAATGGTCCCGAGAGGTCAGGAAGGCTATGTTACACTCAGTAGAACCTTCCAGCCTGCTCGAAAGAAAGCAGGTTTTTTTATACAAAGGAGGTTTTTAAATGAATTTTGTAGCCAAAGCAGAAATCATGGATGCGGACAAAATCAGAAGAGCCCTCACCAGAATTGCTCACGAAGTTGTAGAAAGGAATAGGGGTACCGAGGATTTAGTGCTGATTGGTATCAGGAGGAGAGGAGTCCCCTTATCCCTTAGAATTCAGGCCTTGATTGAGGAAATTGAAGGAGTAAGCGTTCCAGCAGGGGTTTTGGATATCACCCTTTACCGGGATGATTTGACTACCTTATCCTATCAGCCCATAGTCCGTAAAACGGAGGTTCCCTTTTCAATTGAAAATAAAAGGGTGGTTTTGGTGGATGATGTTCTTTACACGGGCAGAACCATCCGTGCAGCTTTAGATGCTTTAATGGATTTAGGCAGACCGTCACAAATTCAACTGGCAGTTCTAATAGATCGGGGGCATCGAGAACTACCTATAAGGGCGGATTATGTAGGTAAAAATGTTCCCACTTCCAATAGGGAAACAGTTTCAGTCAGAATAACTGAAACCGATGGTATAGAATCTGTACAAATCTTAGAAAAAATGGAATAAAACACTCCTTTAACACTGGTTCAGAGAGACCGTAAGGAGGTGGCAGCCAGAGTGCCTATGCCTCTTTCATAACGGGAAGAGGTTTTTTTATAACAAAAATTTATGAAAAGCTTTAATAAGGGGGCAAATTTGATGATCTGGCAACGTAAAGATTTATTAGGATTGCAAGAATTAACAGCAGACGAAATTAACCTTATCTTAGACACAGCGGTACCCATGAAGGATATACTAAGGCGTCCCATAAAAAAGGTTCCCGTTTTAAGAGGTAAGACAGTTATCACTATGTTTTATGAACCCAGCACCAGAACTCGCACATCCTTTGAATTAGCAGGTAAGTATTTAAGTGCAGATACCGTTAACCTAGCCATGTCAACCAGCAGTGTAGTTAAGGGGGAAAGCCTTAAGGATACCGCTTTAAACATTGAAGCCATGGGGGCGGATATTTTGGTTATGAGACATGAGGCTACAGGTGCCCCGCATTTTATGGCTCAAAATGTTAAAAGCAGGGTAGTTAATGCAGGAGACGGAATGCATGAACACCCTACCCAAGCCTTGTTGGATTTATTTACGATGAAGGAAAAGAAAGGCTCTATTGAAGGTTTGGAAGTGGCCATTCTGGGTGACATACTTCATAGCAGGGTGGCCAGATCAAATATATGGGGTTTATCAAAACTGGGAGCAAAAATAAGAGTAGTAGGTCCCAGCACACTTCTGCCGGAACAGTTTAAGGAATTAGGAGTGGAAACTTATCACAAGGTGGAAGAGGCAATTCAAGGAGTAGATGTTATTAATGTGTTAAGACTTCAAAAGGAAAGGCAACAAAAAGGCCTTTTGCCTTCTATGAGAGAATACGCCCGCATCTACTCTTTAACTCAGGATCGCTTGGAATTGGCTAAACCTGATGCATTGGTGCTGCACCCCGGACCAATGAACAGGGGTATTGAAATTTCTTCTGCGGTGGCAGACGGGCTGCATGCTGCCATTAATGAACAAGTTACAAACGGTGTCGCAGTCAGGATGGCTATTTTATACCTTTTGATGGGGGGAAATACTGATGAAGTTGCTTCTTAAAAACGGTCGGGTTATAGATCCGGCAAATAAGATAGATGATGTAATGGATATTTTGATTGCAGATAAAAAAATAGCAGCGGTAGCCAAAAGTATTGCCGATGAGGATGCATTAGCTTATGACCTTAGCGGAAAGATTATAACCCCCGGCTGGGTTGATATGCATGTTCATTTACGGGAACCGGGCTTTGAAGGGAAAGAAACCATCAAAACCGGAACCCGGGCTGCTATCGCCGGCGGAGTTACAGCCGTGGCAGCCATGCCCAATACCAAGCCGGTAATGGATAACCAAGCGGTATTAAAATACGTTTCAGAAAAAGGAAAGGAGTTAGGTTGGGCGAAGGTTTACGGAATTGGTGCCATTTCTAAGGGTTCTTTGGGTGAAGAACTGGCTGAAATAGGTGAATTAAAGGACGCGGGAGCGGTCGGCCTTTCCGATGACGGTAGCCCGGTTTCTAATGGCAATTTAATGAGACTTGCCATGGAATATGCCAACATGTTTGATTTGCCTATTATTAGTCATGCGGAAGATTTGTTGCTCACTAATGAGGGTTATATGCATGAAGGCTTTCATTCGATTGTTTTGGGGTTAAGGGGAATACCCTCTGTTTCAGAAGAGGCGGCAGTTGCCAGGGATTTACAGCTGGCGGAAATGACCAAAAGCAGACTCCATATTTGCCATGTATCTGCGGAGGGCTCTGTTAAATTAATTCGCGATGCCAAAGCAAGGGGAGTAAAGGTTACGGCAGAGGTAACGCCTCATCACCTTGCCTTAACTGATGAGGCGGTGTTAAGTCTGGATACCAACACCAAGGTTAACCCGCCCTTAAGAACAGCAAAGGATCAGTCAGCTCTCTTCGAGGGTTTAAAGGATGGAACCATAGATGTAATAGCCACAGATCATGCCCCTCATGCTCCCGAGGATAAAGAGGTAGAGTTTGCCTATGCCCCCTTTGGCATATTAGGCTTAGAAACCTTGGTTCCCTTAACCGTGGATCGTCTTATCCACAGTGGACATTTATCTTGGCAGGAGGCAATTAAAAGAGTGACGGTCAACCCCGCACGAATCTTGGGGTTAGATTTAGGAACACTGGGGGTTGGACAATCTGCGGACATCACTGTTATTGATCCTGAAAAGGTTCAGCGGGTATCTGCAGAAAAATTTTATTCCATGGCTAAAAATTCCCCCTTCATTGGCTGGGAACTAAAAGGTTGGCCTATAATGACTATAGTAGATGGCAACATTTTAATGGAGGATGGGCTACTAATAGAAAAAGGGAGGTAAGTATGGCTAATTTAGAAGAAGCTTTGTTATTGAAAAACTTTAAGCACAGCGAAAAATATTTTTCTTTGCTGGTGCTGGCACCTAAACTGGTGTCAATGGCCGGACCGGGCCAATTTGTGCAAATAAAATGCGATGATAAATTTGATCCCTTTTTACGACGCCCCATTAGTATCCATCATTTAAATCAACAGGAAGGCCTAATTGAATTTTTAATAGAAAAAAAAGGCAAGGGCACCGCTTGGCTAAGCGGCAGAAATGCCGGAGATAGACTGGATCTTTTGGGACCTTTGGGTAAAGGATTTACCCTTAAAAATGTGCCTGCTCTTCTGGTTGGCGGCGGAATTGGGGTAGCACCTTTACTGGCATTAGGGGTAGCCTTAAAAGAAAAGGGAAATGCACCCACAACACTTTTAGGTGCAAATTCTCATCAAGAAATATTAAAGCTGACTGACTTTTTAGCAGTAAGCCAAAGGGTGCAAATAGCCACTGTTGATGGCAGCATGGGTAAGCAGGGCTTAGTAACTGATTTATTAATTAGAGAGTTGGAAAGCGGCTTTACCGGTTATATCTATACCTGCGGGCCGGAGCCCATGCTGAGGGCAGTTGCCGATATAGCTTCAAAATATAGTGTTTCCGGGGAAGCTTCTTTAGAAGCAAATATGGCCTGCGGCTTTGGTGTTTGTCTGGGTTGTACCTGTAACCATAAAAAAGCGGATGAAACCTATATTCATGTATGTGTAGATGGCCCGGTTTTGCCCTTGGAGGTGTTAGTCAGTAATGACGACTATTGATTTGACTACAAATATCGGGGGTATAATTTTAAAAAATCCGGTGACAACAGCCTCCGGTACCTTTGGTTATGGTTTAGAATTTCAACAGTTTTACGATATTCAGGCCTTGGGAGGCATTATGGTTAAAGGGACAACTCTTAATCCGCGGGCCGGTAACCCTTCTCCCAGAATATTTGAAACAGCTGCAGGAATGCTTAATAGCGTGGGTTTAGAAAATCCGGGGGTAGATCACGTCATAAGGGTAATTATGCCTCAACTTAAGGATCTGGATTTGGCAATCATTATCAATGTTTCCGGTAATACAGCGGAAGAGTACGGTCTTGTTGCAGAAAAATTAGATCAGGTGGAGAGTGTTGCCGGATTAGAAATTAATATTTCCTGTCCCAATGTGAAAGCAGGAGGCATGGCCTTTGGAACCTGTCCCCATGAGGCCGCTAAAGTGGTTCAGGAAGTGCGGAAAAGAACCAAATTGCCCTTGATAGTTAAGCTTTCTCCTAATGTGACTGA
>CAZCQT010000003.1:0-21517 GCA_964500905.1 uncultured Moorellales bacterium | reverse complement strand
CAGAAGTGCCCCTATTGGACACAAATATTTACACCAAGTGCGCCGTTCCAGTGCTTCCGCAAAGAAAATTGCCAGTAGCACCAAAAGTTCCGGACCCAAGAAAAAACCTCTAAGACTGACCGCTCTGGAAGCTACCCCTATGGGACAAATGGGACAAAAAACCGTGTATCTGAAAAGAGCGGCACTGATCAAAATAGCTGCCAATAAACCATATTTGCTGTTTCTATGCTGCGAGTCGAACCTAGCCTGCGACTTGGGGAAAAGTTTTCCGCCATGTTCCGTAATAGTTCCTATAGGACAAATCCAGCCACAAAAAAATCTTCCGGCAACAATCGTCAGTACGACCAAAACCAAAGAGGCAAGAACTGCTGACAACAAAAAGCTACGAGTGGCACCCATCGCCTGCAGAATACCTAAGGGACAGGAAACAAATAGAATCCCTATTTTAAAAGAACAAAGTGCTCCGGTAACAAAAAAAGCAATGGTTAAAAATATCAGTTGAACACTATGCCTAAGCTCCACTCAAAAATCATCTCCCAGAATTTCTCTTCTCGGGGTCATAGCGAATCTCAAAAGCCGAACAATGAAAGGCACAAACCCCACAACCATCACAAAGTTCCTCATCAATCACAGGAAGTTTAACCATTCTCCCATCGGGCCCTACCACTTCTTCCCCCTCAGTAATGGCTCCCAATTCACAAAGCTCAAAACAGTTCTCACAGTCTGTTCCTAATAACGATAAATATTTTTCATGATCGACATGGGCTGTGCCAATACCCAATTTATCCTCAAAAGCTTTTTGCAAAACACCTGTAGGGCAAACCAAATTACACTCCATGCATCTTTCGCAATAAGAATTTGGTGAATCAAAATAAGGTAAGCCTATATTGCGAAAGCCATTAAAAAAATTCATAGCCTTTAAAACGCCAGCCTGGCGATTGCGACAAACATCAATACAAATCCCGCAACGAATACAGCCTTCCAGGAAGGCCTCTTCATCTACAGCTCCTGGAGGTCGTAAAAAGGGTTCGTTGGCTCTGGTATGCTTAAACTGAGATAATGCAAAAAAGAACACTAAAAAAATAAGTGTTGATATAAGAAATTGCTTTAAACCTTTTTTGGAAAACTTCATTCAGAACTCTCCCTTCTTGACGGACACTTCGTTCCTGAAAGCTTAGCCTAGTGATACTTCGCACAAACTTTCAGGTAACCGACCTACCTCCATCATAAAAGGGACCATGTGGCGGTAACTTGACCCCGGTCAAGTTGTGAAAAAAATTTTTAATTACTGGCATTTAAGGTTTAGCAATTTAAAAACATATAAGTTTTCCTAAACAATCAACAACTATTCCTAAAATAAAGAAATAATGGTAAAATGAAAAGAGAGCTTTTCCTCAGCAAAGACAGATCGTTGTTCTTCATTAATTTTTCATAGTGATTATCTGTTTTCGGAGAAAAAAATGGAGGGTGAGTTAATGAACAGAGCACTGGTAGATAAATTAGCCAAGGCACCGGTCTTTAGAAAAATTAAAAAAAAGCATCTGGAAAAGTTAAGTGAATTAGCTATCAAAAAAGAATGGCTGGCCAGGGAAAACATTTATCCCGGAAACGGACTTTTGCCTTATGTATTGATGCTGGACAAAGGTTTAATCCATGCTTCCATGCTTTCAGAAAAAGGGCAATCTTTAATTATCCTTACTCTTAAACCAGGGGAGCTTTTTTGGGGACATGCAGTTATTGATGGAGGTCCTACTCCCGGAACACTGACGGCAGCCGTTGATGACACCGTTATTTATATGTGGCATAAGGACCATCTTGTTCCTATTTTAAAAGAAAATTCCGAAGCTTTGTGGGAGGGCATGCAGGTTTTAATGCAAAGAATGCGCAGGGCGGCTATGACTATTGACCAACTGGCTTTTGATGATGTTTTGACAAGGCTGGCCGCTTTGATAGTTAATGAGTATCGCCAAGCAGGAGAAATCCCCCAGTTTCGTCGCTCTTTGACTTTAGAACAAATGGCTGCCATGATTAACTCCAACCCGGAAGTTGTTTGCCGCCTTTTGTATCGCATTGACGATCAAGGAATTATCGATATTAAGAGAAATAAGTTTTTTATTAAAGACATTGAAAGACTGGAACAATTGGCAAAAATTTAGCCCCGTTCCGATTTTCTGAGACCGCATTGGTTTTTAAGGGAAAAATTCATCATGCAACCATCGGTTGTAGGCTTTACATCTACAAACCAAATATTACTGCCCAGGCTACGGCTAAGGGTAAAAATCAAAAAGGGATCTATGGGGCAAAGGCTGTAGCCTTCATTATTTTCAAAGCTATCATTTGCTTGTTTAAGATAACAGTCGTTAATAGTAATAATAATATCACCATTATCAGTAGTCCTTAAATCTAATTTTTGACAAAAAGGAAATTCTTGCAAAAAGAAGCCGTTTAGCAAAGTTGCTATTTCCTCAAATGACAACGGAATGTCAAGCTCCTCATTAAAGAGTTCTTCCGTTAAAACCCATGCCATCTTTGCTCTGATGTTGTCAATTTCCTTGCCTGTTGATTTTGCCAAGACCTTTAAATATTGATCCATTAATGCTCGCTTTTTTTCTTCCATGACTACCCCCCCTTTATTTAATAATTATATTATAGATTCTAAAAAATATCTTTTAAAGCAGGTACCAGAAAAAAATTTTATTTATAACCAAAAATAAACTAATTACAAGCAACGTCTCAAAAGGGTAGCAGCAGACAAACTGGTCGGGGCCTCAATGTAGATCTTTTGCTGAGGGTGGCGAGCCGCATCAATGGGATTACCCATCTCGTCAAAAAGATGCTCTAGTTTAAAAGTGATGTTTTCACCTTGCGGCTGAAGCAACTCCAGTTGATCCCCCCGTTCAAAGTAATTTCTTTGTTCCACTAAAATTTTCCCCTTTTTTTCTCCTTCTAAAACTAAGCCTACAAAATCTATTTTTTCTTTTTCTTTTTTAATTTTTTCTATTCCCTCTGCTCCCCTGGCTTCATTGAAATAAAAGCCGGTTGTAAATCCCCTGTCTGATACCTTTGTTAATTCTTCATACCAAAGGGGGTTAAAGCAATAGGATTTAGGCTCTTGCCAATATAGATCCAATGCTTCTCTATAAACCTTGGTAACAGTTGCCACATAATGAATACTTTTCATTCTGCCCTCAATTTTCCAGCTGGCCAACCCTAGATCTGCTAATTCCGGGATATATTTTATCATGGCCAAATCTTTAGAGCTTAAGATATACGTTCCTTTTTCATCTTCTTCAATTGGCAAACTTTCTTCGGTTCTTGTTCCCTCAACCAAGCTATAGTGCCAGCGACAAGGGTGAGTGCAGGCTCCCCTGTTAGCACTCCTTCCTGTCCAATAACTGCTTAGGAGACATCTCCCTGAATAGGCCATACACATAGCCCCGTGCACAAAGGCCTCTATTTCAACCTCGGTATTTGCTTTAATTTCTTTGATTTCCGGAATTGTTAGTTCTCTTGCTAAAACAACCCTACTGATACCTAGGGTTTGCCATAATTTTATACTGACCCAATTGGTAGTGTTTGCTTGGGTACTTAAATGGATTTTTAAACCTAAATTTAATTCATTTGCAAGTAAAATAATACCCGGATCCGAGACTATTAAACCATCAACCTTTAAATCTGCTAATTTTCTAAGATAATCAGGCAATTGCACCAAATCCTGGTTATGAGCAAAGATATTGATGGTTACATAAACCTTTTTACCCCTTTGGTGGGCAAATTTGACTCCTGTAGCCATTTCATCCAAGGTAAAATTGCCGGCACCTGCACGCAAACTATATAGCTGTCCACCCAAGTAAACGGCATCAGCACCATAAGTGAAAGCTATTTTCAATTTTTCCAGATTTCCTGCAGGAACCAGCAGTTCAGGTTTTTGCAATTAAGTCCCCTCCATAATTAACTATTTTTCATTAGCAATTCTTCTGGCCGCTTTTTCGTGTTCAGCCAAAGTGACAGAAAAATAATGCGAGCCATCTTTTTCCGCCACAAAAAACATATAATCTACATCTGCAGGATATAAGGCCGCTTCCAACGATGCTCTTCCCGGGGAGGCAATGGGTCCCGGAGGTAAACCTCCGTATTTATATGTATTATAGGGGGATTCTATCTCCAGATCACTGTATAGTAAGTTTTCTTTAGGCTCTCCCAGTAGATACTGAACTGTAGCACAGGATTCCAGTAACCATTTTGCCTTTAAACGATTATAAAATACCCCTGCAATTATTGGCCTTTCCTCATCAAGCTTTCCCTCCTTCTCAATTATGGAGGCCATGGTTACCAACTCTAAAACCGATAAATCCAATTCCCGTGTTCTTGTCTGCATCTCTTCTGTGTATATTTCCCCAAAACGTCTGAGCATGGTATTAATAATTTCTTCCGGGGTGGCATTCTCCCTGACTTGATAAGTGTCGGGAAAAAGAAAACCCTCCAACCCTTGCTCTCCCCCCGGCAAACCCTCTAAAAAATCATAACCGAATCTGCTGTTATTTATTGCTTTAAAAAAATCCTCACCACTTACCAAGCCTTTATCTTCCAATCTCGCAGCTATTTGTTTTAAATTAAATCCTTCTGGTATAGTAAAAGAAATTGAAGGCCCATGATTAGATTTGGTAAGACTAATAGCTATCCTTTCCAATGGCCAGGAAGCATCCAAGTTAAAAATACCGGCCTTTAACTCCTGATCCAAACCCTTAAAACGTGTAAAATAATAAAAGTAGTCTTGATTGCGGATTAAATTATTTTCTTTTAATATTGCACCAATTTTTTTGGAGCTGGCTCCCTTAGGTATTTCAACCTGTACTAACATGGAACCGGTAGAGACCGGTTTAAGCTGGTTTGCAATAATTTGAAATCCACTGAATACACCAATAAAGATAAATAATAGGGTGAATAATGCCATATTAGTTTTTTTGTTCTTTTTCTTTTTGATGCCCTTTATTTCTTTCCTGATTAATTGCTTACCCGTTTCCATTTTAAAGACCCCCAAGCAATGATCTGAACTAATTATAGCCCTTTTCGACATAAAAAAATAGTTAATTAACAAAAAACCGCCTTTTGGCGGTTAAATGTATTACTCCTTACTCATGGCATCCCAAACCTGGGCCACCATACTCCATTCCTCATCATCCTCTATTTCGTAAAGTACTTCTTCACCATTCTCATCTACTTCAATTTTCAGTACTAAAGCTTCCTCCGTATCTTCCTCCTCAGGCATTAAAACCGCATATTTTTGGCCTTCTACTTCAAAAGCTTCAATTAGAATAAAATTAAAGGTATTTCCTTCCTCATCAACCAATTCAATGATGTTGTCAAGATCGTCAACCATGTTAATCACCCTTTCAGCTAGCTTTATAACATATCATACTTAATAAATTGATAGCATGTCAAACCATTTTTCTTTTAGCTGTAAGTTTTACTATCCAAATAGCCTTGCAGAATTACAACCGCGGCCATTTTATCTATTACTTTCTTTCTTTTTGCCCTTTTCACATTGGCACCGATTAAAACCCTTTCCACTTCCATGGTGGACAACCTTTCATCCTGCAAGAAAATCTCCAGCCCAAATTTCGCTTCCAATAGTTTTTTAAACTCTAAAACCCTTTCTCCTTGAGGACCAACGGTGCCATTCATATTTTTAGGAAAACCTAAAACTATTTGTTCCACCAAATAGTCCTTAACAAGCCGGTTTAATTCGCCCAAATCTTGTTCTAAATCAGTTCTCCTGATGGTCGTTATACCCTGAGCAATCAAGCCCAAGGGATCGCTAATAGCCACTCCTATTGTTTTCTCTCCCAAATCCAAACCCATATAACGCATTTTCAACCGTCCTTAATAGAAAAACCCCAACACATAAAGCATAGGGGCTTTTAAAATTTATTCAATATGCAAATATTCCTTTAACAATTCTTCCAGTAATTCATCCCTCTCCATTTTTCTGATTATATTCCTTGCGTTGTTGTGACTGGTGATATAGGCCGGATCACCGGACAGAAGATAACCTACCAACTGATTAATAGGGTTGTAGCCCTTTTCCTGTAAAGCTTCATAAACTGTTACAAGAACATTCTTAGCCCTGGATACCTCTTCTTTACTGACTTTAAACATCATTGTATGCTCAAAATCATCCTTTGTCACAGTGCCACCCCCGTCATCTATATTAATTTCCTTGCTAAATAGGAAGTTCTCCATTAAAAAACAAACACCTTTTTCTTTTTTGTTAACAATTTATTATTTTGAAGCCTAATTTATTGATTTTTAAGTTGAGATTTCACTACCTCAAAAGTCTTGTTCAATGCCTCCTGAAGCTTTGAAGGATCCTTGCCTCCGGCTTGGGCCATATCCGGTCTACCACCACCCCCGCCTTTGGCCACCTTGGCGACTTCTTTTACCAGCAGACCGGCGTGGATTCCCTTAACTATCAAATCCTTAGTTACTATGGCAACAAAGCTTACATTATCTTCAAACCTAGAGCCAATAACTATAACACCTGAACCAAGCTTTTCTTTCAGCAGATCTCCCATGGAACGTAAACTATCCATATCCGAAACTTGTACTTTAGTCGCCAGCACATTAACTCCCTCGACTGCCTTAACATCATCAAGAAGGCTTTCCATCTGATAAAAATTAAGCTTTTGCTGTAATTTATTATTTTCTTTTTCTTTTTCCTTAAGCTCTTGACTAATGCTTTGGATCCGGTCGTAAACCTGCGTCACAGGCACCTTTAAATTATCAGCTACCTGTGAAAGAAGCTTCGACTGGTTAAAATAGTATCTAAATGTCGCTTTACCTGCAATTGCTTCTATCCGTCTTAAACCCGAGCCAACTCCTCCTTCGCTGAGGATTTTAAAGGGACCAATTGAACCGGTACTGGATACATGGGTTCCGCCACATAGTTCAGATGTATAATCACCCATTTTGACTACCCTTACCTCTTCACCATATTTCTCTCCAAACAAGGCAATAGCACCCAAAGCCTTAGCCTTATCAAAGCTGGTTTCAAAAGTTTCTACAGGCAAATTTTTCAATACTATTTCATTTACTCTATCCTCAATTGAACTCAGCTCTTCCGGGGTTAAGGCATCAAAGTGGGTGAAATCAAAACGAAGTCTTTCTTCTTCAACCAATGAACCACCTTGGTGAACATGATCCCCCAAGGTTTCCCTCAAGGCTTTGTGCAATAAATGAGTAGCCGAGTGATGCCTCTCAATTGCTTTTCTTCTTTCTATATCCACCTCGGTCATTAGTTTAGTTCCTTTTGTCGCTGTTCCTTTTATGATTTTTACTAAGTGCACCGGATGCCCGTCGGGTAATTTTTTTGTATCTAAAACCAGTCCTTCAAAAGTTTCAGCATAAATTTTGCCAATATCTCCGACCTGTCCCCCACTTTCCGCATAAAAACAGGTTTGATCAAAAAGCATCCAGCCTTCATCATTTGTACTTAACTCATTAACTGCTTGATTTTCTTGTACAATTGCTAAAAGTTTCGCCTTTGTATTTAAACATTCATAACCACGAAATTCAGTGACCCCTAGATTTTCTAAAACATTGGCGAAGCTACTTGCAAAGTCGAAGGAACCGGAATCATCCCGAGCTTTTCTTGCCCTGTTTCTTTGTTCGGTCATTTCTCTGTCAAAACCTTTTATATCTACCTTTAAATCACTTTCTTCTGCAATGTCTTCCGTCAAATCAATGGGGAAACCATATGTATCATAAAGTAAAAAGGCATCCTTGCCATCAATTATATCACCTTTATTTGATAATACCTTGGCTATGATCTCATTAGCTACCTTTATTCCATCAGCCAAGGTGCTATGAAACCTTAGTTCCTCTTGATGCACAACTTGTATTACCTGATTTTGATGTTCCAAAAGTTCCGGATAAGCATCCCTCATTAAATCCACAACAATCGGCACCAGCTTATCTAAAAACGGACCTTCTATTCCTAAATTCTTATAAAATCTTACCGCCCTGCGTAATATTCTACGCAAAACATAGCCTCTCCCCTCATTAGAGGGTAATACCCCATCACTAATTAAAAAAGTAATGGCTCTGCTGTGATCGGAAATCACTCTGAATGGAAAGCCTTTAGGCCCGCCATCATATTGCTGTCCGCTTATTTCTTCAATTGCACTAATAATAGGTTTTATGAGGTCGGTGTCAAAGTTACTGGGTACATCCTGTACTATGGAAGAAATCCTTTCCAAACCCATTCCTGTATCTATGCTTGGATGGGGTAAAGGAGTCATTTTTCCATCCTTATCTCTCTGATATTGCATAAATACCAAATTCCAAATCTCCAACCAGCGATCACAGTCACATTCACCAATTGCACACTCAGGTGCATCACAACGCAAATGTTCACCGCGATCTATTAACAATTCGCTGCAAGGCCCGCAGGGACCTGTATCCCCCATTGACCAAAAATTATCTTTTTCTCCAAGACGCAGTATTCTCTCTTTCGGAATTTCCGTTATTTCTTGCCATAAATTAAATGCCTCATCATCATCCAAATAAACTGTAGCCCAGAGCTTATCCTTTGGCAATTTTAGCTCCTCGGTGAGAAATTCCCAAGCGAAGTTAATTGCATCTTTTTTGAAATAATCCCCGAAGGAAAAGTTCCCCAGCATTTCAAAAAAAGTGTGATGTCTTGCTGTTCTGCCTACAGTGTCAAGATCATTGTGTTTTCCACCTGCACGTACGCACTTTTGTGAGGTTGTAGCTCTGGAATATTCTCTTTTATCAAATCCTAAAAAAACTTCTTTAAATTGTACCATGCCTGCATTGGTAAATAACAATGTAGGATCATCATGGGGTATTAAAGAAGCACTCCTTACTATACGATGCCCTTTTTCCTCAAAATAATTGAGAAATTTGCTTCTGATCTCATTTCCGGACAGCATTTTTGACAGCTCCTTTTATTTTGCAATGGTAGAGTTTAAAGCTTGTGATAATAATAATGATATGCCAAATATAAAAATGACAGATTACGATTTAACCATCACTGTCTTTTAAATATTATTTACGTAAAATTTATTATACATAAAAGTGCTAAAGCTTGTCAATTAAAGGTATGCAGAATAAAGTGTTCATAAATTCAACTTCTTATTACTATGGTTTTTTGTTCTTCTTTGAGATATTTTTTTTCCGCATACATTTTATTATCGGCTTCTGTAATTAACATCTCAATATTTGAACTTTCAAAACTGTCGTATTCCGCAATACCATGGCTAACACTAATTAAATAAGGTCTATTTTCTTGTTCGTTAATAGTGCCGTAACAGGTTTTAATCCTATCCCATACCTTTTCAGCCATTTCAGAATCTATATCCTTAAAAATGATTAAAAACTCATCTCCACCCATCCTGATAACAAAATCAATTTCCCTAATAACATTTTTTATACACTCTGCTGCACTGATAATTAACTCATCACCTACCTTGTGACCTAAAAGATCATTCACATCCTTAAGCCCGTTTATATCTACAAAACACAAGCTAAGTTTTAAATGCCTCCTATTATCGGCTTGAATCAAACTGTTTAATTTAGCCAAACCTGATCTTCTATTGAATGTTTTTGTTAATTGATCGTAAATCATTACGTTAAAATATTGCGACATCTCCGTTATTTCATCGGTTTTAAGCTTTTTCAACTGTTCCGAAACTTCATCATCTATTAAAGATAACTCTTTTAACTCTTGTATTAGAAAGCTGATTGGCTTCCTAATTTTCCTGTCACTGAAGATAAAGGAATATGCAGTTAAAAATACAAGTGTTATAACTAATGCGGCATTAATTTTAAGAGCCGAAAGAACCTTTCCCTTGGCATATGAGGAAAAGGTGGTAATCATATTGTTAATTTTAGTAACAAAGGAGTCAATATTCTCGTTGATTTGGTTTAAAGCAAAATCACCTAATCCAGTATCGCTAATTAACTCTAAAAATAAAGGTTTAAATGTACCTTCCCAAGTCTCACAAATATCCTTCAGATTGTTAATGGTCGGCCGGTGCCTTAGATCAACATACTCCTCATCTGAAAAACAAGTTAAATTCTTTTCATAATGATTGATTTTATCTGCTAAATCTTTTTTTAAATCGGCGATAGTATCAAAATCTTTACATGCGTAAATTTGATTAGCAATAGATGACATCTGATAAGATATGTATCTTAATTTCCCCAATTGATTAGTAACGGTGGAATCATTAACCATACCTTTAAACGCCAGTACATTGACCAGGACTATTGTTATAGAAATAAGTACCAGTAGCCCATGAGTCAAAAACAGTTGGTGTCTGATTTTCACGTACTGTATCCCCTTCTTCTTGAAATAGGATTCCTTTTTTCGATATTTTATATTATGTTATGCAAGATAAGCTTTCTTAAATTAATTCTATTGCTATAATATCACAAAAACAGCCAAACTTCTAAACATTCAAGGTTAAAATTTTTAGCTCTCATCGCTCGTTGACTCTTTTTTAAACAAAATGGGAATTGCAAGCTGGAGCCAAAATACCCGTAAAATTAAAACAGCAGGTATCGCCAACAATAAACCCAAAATACCAAAGGTTTTACCGCCTAAAAATAACACCAAAATTACCAGCAAGGGGTGAAGACCAATCCTGGAACCAATAATTTTAGGTGATAAAATATTACTTTCTACCTGCTGAATAATTATAGTCAGTGCTAATGTGTAGAAAGCCTTAAGCTTCGAATCAAGTAAAGCAATGCCTAAGGCGGGTATTGCACCTATCACCGGACCAAAGTAAGGAATAATCTCCGTCACCCCCACAATTAAACCCAACAAAAATGGAAAATCCAAATTTATAATTAAAAAACCTATTGATGTGGCTACTCCAACTAAGATTGCTACCAATAAGTGCCCTTTAATAAAACTGTTTAGCTGCACATCTATTTCACGCCAAAGCTTTATCAGCCTCTCTACCCATTTAACAGGAAAAAAACTGAGAAATTTTTTTGATATAAGATTTTGATCCCTTAAAATATAATAAGCAAGCACAGGTGATATAATAATACTAAAGGCATGAGTGAAAACGGATATAATACCGTTGATTACCTGTGCAATTGCTTGTATTACAATCAACTCAAGTTGTAATAAGGCTAAATCTATTTGATTTCTTAATGCATTGGGTATAGCAATTTTTTTGTAATTATCATTAAAATTTTGAAAAAAATCTTGTAATTGATGTGTATATTGTGGTATAGACAGTGTTAATACTTCCAATTGTCCCCAGAAGATCGGAAATATAAAAATAGAGAACACTAGAATAAGAGAAATAAAGAAAAAGTAGGTTAAAAAGATGCCTCCTATTCTAGAAAAACCCTTTAATTCCCAAAACCTTACAATAGGATTTAATAAATACGCTAGAATAAACGCTAATAAAAAAGGCAGTAGTACTTCTCCTACCCAGTAGAGAAATAAAAAGAAAGCCAGAATTAAAAGTGTGAGCAAAAAAGCATGTTTCGCCCTAACAACTAATTCATTAATCATTATTTCATAGCTCCCGAATCTAAAGTAAAAAAAAGAGGGTTTTACCCCTCGCTATTTTTTGTATAAATCTTTAAAGCCATCCTTTACGTCTTCCACTGTCTTTTTCGCTTGCACACGCATATGATTCATTTGCTTTTTCAATTTCTTTTCATCTAAAATTTTTCTTTGGGGAGGTCTCATAAATTTATCTATTAATCCACCTATAAGACCTCCGGCAATTACCCCGCGCCAAAAGCTTCTTGTCATGATTAATCCCCCTATCAGTATTAATTACCATTTCCTATGGCTATTAAGCTTCCATCTTCCTCAACTTGATAGATTCTGTTATCAATGTCATATTCCACGAAACAATTCCAGCAATAGTACTGATCCTGATTAATCTTGCCGACCTGTCTGCTGCCACAAACGGGACAATTGACCATAGCATAGCCCTCCTTTATCAAGGGGTCAAATAAATAATTTTCAGTAATATAATTACCAACTAACAAAAAAAAATACCTTAAAAACGAAAAAACCGGCTTTAAAGCCGGTTTTAAACAAAGCAATAAAAACTAATCAAAAAATATTAATCTTCAACAAAGAGCTCTCCTATGACATCTGAATACTTTTCCTGAACAAACTTTCTTTTTACCTTTAGAGTAGGGGTTAACTCTCCGGTATCAGAAGAAAATTCCTCACTTAAAAGAGCAAACTTTTTAATTTGTTCATAGGACGGCAAGTCTTTAATAGCTTCTTTAATACGATTATTATATAATGTTACAATCTTTGGGTCACCAACTAAATCCTGATTATTAATAAATTCGATATTGTTTTCCTTGGCATAAGCAGTCAATGTTTCAAAATTAGGAACAATTAAAGCTGCTAGGTATTTCTTTTTATCACCTAAAACAACTGCTTGCCCAATTAAAGGATCTGTCCCCAATAAACCTTCAATATTTTGCGGTGCGACATTTTTTCCCCCGGAAGTAACTATTATATCTTTTTTGCGATCAGTAATAATTAAATAGCCATCCTCATCAATATAACCAATATCTCCGGTATAGAACCAGCCATCCTTAAAAACTTCTGCAGTTGCTTCCGGCTGTTTGTAATAACCTATGCTAACATTGGGTCCCTTTGCTAAAATTTCCCCATCTTCTGCAATTTTAAGCTCCACACTGGGCAATGCCGGTCCCACACTTCCCAATCTGAGTTTTTCAAAAGTATTTACACTTAAAACCGGTGCTGTTTCAGTTAAGCCGTAACCTTCTAAAATTGTAAGACCCACCGCATGAAAAAATTCATTAATATCTTTTGCAAGGGCTGCACCACCCGAAATAAAAAACCTCATCTTACCGCCAGTTAATGCCTTAAGCTTAGAAAAGACTAATTTATCTGCAATGCCATGTTTCATTTTTAAACTTAAACTTGGTGTTTTATTATCCTGGTTAGTATAAAACCACTCCTTACCAACCTCAACCGACCAATAAAATAATTTTTTCTTTAAATTGCTTCCTTGGTTCATATTGTTTAAGACACCGGCATAAATCTTTTCATAAAGTCTCGGAACACTGACCATAACATCAGGTTTGACTTCCGGCAGATTTTTTGCTACTTCATTAACTCCTTCTGCATAAGCAATAATTCCGCCCTTATACAAAATCAAATAATAGCCTGCCATCCTTTCTAATACATGGCTGAGAGGTAGAAATGAAAGAGCTACTTCATGCGGATACAGGTCTACCACTTGAGTAGCATCCTTCACATTTGCCAGAAAGTTTTTGTGTGACAACATTACCCCTTTTGGGTTTCCGGTAGTACCGGAGGTATAAACATATGAAACAATATCATCTTCATTTGAGCTATCAATTAATTTTTGCAATTCTTCGGGGTGCTCACTTTTATATTCAGCACCAAGCTTTAAAAGCTCACCAAACGGCCTGACACCCTTATCTGCATTTTCCCCTTCTTCCCAATCCATTAAGAAAATTTGTTCTAAATTACCTAAGTTTTCACGAACCTGTAAAACCTCATTTAACATATTTTGTTGAGAAACAATCAAGATTCTAGACTCAGAATGATCAATTACGTACTCAATCTGTTTGGCCCTGTTAGTATGATAAATGGGAACCACTACACCTTGAATACTAATAATCCCTATGTCCGAAATTGCCCACTCGGGCCTGTTTTCGGAAAGAATAGCCACCTTTTCCCCAGGCTTGATACCTAAAGATAATAAGCCATTAGCAAAGTTTTCTATTCTTTCACCAAATTCTGTCCAGCTAATATCATGCCAACTGCCATCTTTCTTAAATCTTAGTACAGGAAAATCACTATAAGTACCTACCCGATTAAAAATCATTTCTCCAATTGTTTTATCCAATAGTATTGCCCCCCTTCTAATTGCTTGAATGTTCATTCATTTTTACTCTACGGTAAATAGTACTAAAAGTCAATAGCATAACCCGAAAATTCCAAATCTTTTTACAAAATAAAAATAGCCCTTAAGGACTATCTTTATTCGCAATTATTCCGCCACCTACAACCAGATCCTCCTGATAAAAAACTACAGCCTGCCCGGGGGTAACCGCCGGCTGAGGCTCATCGAAAACAGCCAATATTTTATTCCCTTTTGGTATAATAATGGCTGGGATCGGCCGGAACCGGTAACGTATTTTAACATCTACCTTCATAGCCGATTCAAGTCCATCTATCAAAATAAAATTATTGTCTTCACTTATTAATTCATTGCTGTATAAACTTGTTTTTGGCCCTAGAATAATAGTGTTTTCGTGAACATTAAGATTAAGGACATAGGCAGGGTAACCAAGAGAAACACCTAAACCCTTCCTTTGGCCTATAGTATAGCTGGTTATTCCTTTGTGCCTCCCTATAATATTGCCATCTTCATCAAGAAAGAACCCGGGTTTTTGAGGTTTCTCCAGCCTTCCTTCCAAAAAGCCCCTGTAATCATTATCCGGAATAAAACAGATTTCCTGGCTTTCAGGCTTTTTTGCAACAGGTAATCCCAAGGCCAATGCCATTGCCCGGATTTGAGTTTTGGTATAGCTTCCCACAGGCAGCAAGGTACGTGCCATTTGTTTTTGGGTAAAGCCATAAAGAAAATAACTTTGATCTTTATTGGGATCCTTACCCTTGGCTAAAAGGTATTTTTTGCGGAAATCATCATAATATATATTTGCATAATGTCCAGTAGCTATATAATCAATTTCCAACTCACTGGCTTTTTTTAATAAAGCATCAAATCGAAAATAGCGATTGCAAGCCATACAGGGATTTGGAGTCCTACCCCTTTGGTACTCTTTTACAAAATAATCTATAACTTGTTTTTCAAACAAGTTTTTATAATTCAGCACATAGTGAGCAATTCCTAATTTGTGTGCAACTCTTCTGGCATCTTCTATAGCTGATAAAGAGCAACAGCCTACTTCCCCATCAACCAAAGGGGAATCCTCCGGCCAGAGCTGCATAGTGGCACCAATTACTTCATATCCTTCTTCTAACAATAAATTGGCAGCAACAGAGCTATCCACACCTCCGCTCATTGCCACTAAAACCCTAGATCTAACAGACATTTTTTCAACTCCAAATAGCTACTTTAGGATTTCGAAAGATAATCCTCAATTGCCTTCTTTAAGGCATCCGCCGCCAAATTTGAGCAATGCATTTTAGCCGGAGGCAATCCACCCAAAGCCTCTGCAACATTTTTATTGGTAATTTCCTTAGCTTCTTCAAGTGTCTTACCTTTAGCCATTTCTGTTACAATACTGCTGGTTGCAATAGCTGCTCCACAGCCAAAAGTTTTAAATTTAATATCAGTAATTATATTATTCTCAACCTTAATACTAATACGCATTATATCTCCACAACTGACATTTCCCAGTTCTCCTACCCCGTCAGGATTGTCAAGTTCTCCAACGTTTCTTGGATTAGCAAAATGCTCCATTACTTTTTCACTATACAACTGAACAAGTCTCCTTTCTTTCGCATTGCCCCGCTTTTTCACAACAATATAAAGGGGACATGGCCCTTAATCTTCCAACAATAATTGGTAATTCAGCCAATACATAATCTATATCTTCCTCCGTTGTATCCTTACCCAGGGTTAACCTAAGAGATCCATGAGCTATTTCATGGCAAATGCCCATAGCTGTAAGCACATGGGAAGGATCCAAGGATCCCGATGTGCAAGCTGAACCACTGGAAGCTGCAATACCTTTCATATCCAAGCTTAATAAAATAGATTCACCTTCTAAAAAGCGAATACTGACATTAACATTAGTTGGAATTCTTTCTGTCGGATGCCCATTTAATTGGCAATCCGGAATTTCCTTCATTAACCCAACCAAGAGTTTATCCCTCAATTTTGTAATCTCTTGTTCTTTTGGTAAATTAACTAATGCTAATTCAGCCGCTTTTCCAAAGCCAACTATCCCAGGCATATTTTCCGTTCCGGGACGCCTCTTACGCTCTTGTCCTCCACCAAAGTGCTGGGGTTCAAGGCGAATTCCCTTCCTGACATACAAGCAGCCTATACCTTTCGGCCCATAAATTTTATGTGCCGACACAGATAATAAGTCTATATTTAAACTATTCACATCCACAGGTATTTTACCTACACTTTGAACTGCATCAACATGGAATATTATTTTTTTATCAGCTGCCAACTTGCCAATTTCTTCAATGGGTTGAATAGTGCCTACTTCATTATTTGCATGCATGATACTGATAAGTATCGTATCCTCGCGAAGAGATCCTTTAAGTTCATCTACACTTACCATGCCAAATTTGTCAACAGGCAGGTAAGTAACTTCAAAACCCAATTTCTCCAGCTGCTTAGCTGTATCTAAAACAGCATGATGCTCAATGGAAGAGGTAATAATATGCTTTCCTCTCTTTTGATAAGCCTTGACTGCTCCAAGCAAGGCTAAATTATCAGCCTCTGTTCCCCCGCTGGTAAAGAAGATTTCCGATGGCATAGCACCTATTAATTGAGCTACCTTTTCCCGGGAATCCTCCATGGCTTTTTTTGCTTCCCGGCCAAATTGGTGAACACTGGACGGATTACCAAAGTCTTTCTCCATAACTACCAGCATGGCCTCAACAACCTCTCTGGAAATTGGAGTGGTAGCACTGTGATCAAGATATACTTTTCTCACTAACTTCACCTCGTATTGAGTTTTAGGACTCAGACAATAGCTATATCTAACACATAAAAGTCGGTCAACTCTCAAATTTATATGCGATTTTAATTTTACACAAGTATAATAATTGATGTCAAGCGGAAACCTAATGCATTACTCACTTTCTTTCTTTAATTCCCGTTTTTCAACCAGAACTTTCTCAAAACCGTTACAGGATGGATGATAATAAACCACTTCTTGTAAATTATCAGGTAAATATTGTTGCTGCACATAATTTCCGGGGTAGTCATGCGGATACTTGTATCCTTTGCCATGATTTAACTTTGCAGCTCCTTTATAATGAGTGTCCCTCAAGTGAATAGGGGTTACCCCGCTCGGTTTTTGTTTTACATCCAAAGAAGCTTGATCAATCCCTTTGATAACCGCGTTGCTTTTAGGTGAACATGCCAAGTAAATAGCGGCTTCTGCCAAAGATAAACGCCCTTCCGGCATACCAATATATTCGAAGGCTTGAAAAGCATTTACTGCTATTACTAATGCCTGTGGATCCGCCAAACCAATATCTTCGGAGGCTAAGATTATCATTCTTCTGGCAATAAATCGCGGATCCTCCCCTGCTTCTAGCATCTTTGCCAGCCAATATAAAGCAGCATCAGGATCGGAGCCCCTTAAGCTTTTGATAAAAGCAGAAATTACATCATAATGTTGATCCCCATTTTTATCATAGCTGATTGCCTTTTGTTGTATGGATTCTTCCGCTACCTCCAAGGTAATCCCTCGTACACCATTTGCATCCGGTAAGGTAGTGAGAGTAGCTAATTCCAAGGCATTTAATGCCTTTCTGGCATCACCTGCTGCTATATTAATAATATGTGCTAAGGCATCCTCACTTATTGATACCTTTATAGAACCCAAACCTCTTTCTTCATCTGTTAAAGCGTTAAATAATATTTTACGAATATCCTCGGGTTTTAACGGATTCAATCGGAATAACATAGAGCGGGATAAAAGAGCTCCATTTACCTCAAAAAAAGGATTTTCTGTAGTCGCACCAATTAGTATAACCAAGCCTTCTTCTACCGAAGGCAGTAAAGCGTCCTGCTGAGCCTTATTAAAGCGATGAATTTCGTCTATAAAAAGGATTGTCTTCTTTTGCCACATTCCCAACCTTTCAGAGGCTTCCTCTATTATACGACGTATATCCCCTACCCCGGCTGAAACAGCATTCAGCTTCAAAAAGGCAGCCGAAGTTGTTGCGGCTATTACTTGTGCCAAGGCGGTCTTGCCTGTGCCGGGAGGACCGAAAAAAATCATAGAGGAAAGCCTGTCCGCCTCTATTGCCCTTCTCAGTAACTTGCCCTCCCCTATAAAATGTTCCTGGCCTATATACTCTAATAAATTTCTTGGACGCATTCGCCTGGCCAAGGGAGCAGATTTTTTTAATTCTTCCTCTTTATTATAATCAAAGATACTCATTGTTGGCCTCCTTATTGCTTCTGCTAAAAATATACCACTAAAAGCGAAAAGTTAAAAGAAAAAAGGGGCGGTATAAAAACCGACCCCTACATATTCTTTTTTAGATATAATTTTTTGCAAAACGCAATAAACCTGCTTTGGGCTGAAAGCCTATTTGATGACCGGCAATTTTACCATCTTTAAAAACCAACAAGGTAGGAATACTCATTATTCCATATTCTCCGGCTATCGTGGGGTTTTCGTCCACATTTAACTTGCAAACTTTCAAAGAACCATTCAGTTCCTCGGCAATCTCTTCGACTACAGGGGAAACCATCTTGCATGGCCCGCACCAAGCAGCCCAAAAATCCACCATCACCGGTAGATCGCTTTCTAAAACCTCTTCTTTGAAATTCTGACTGGTTACTACATGTACATTTCCCATAAAATTTTCCTCCTTACTTATTTCATAAATTTACGAAGAACATCGACTAGTTCAGGAATCATTTCACCTTGGTTCCCTTCTTCTATTGCAACCTCTAAACAATCCTTAACATGATTTTCGAAAATGATCATACCCACCTTATCTAATGCTCCTCTGACAGCGGCAATCTGGATTAATACTTCAACGCATTGCTTTTCTTCCTGTAGCATTCTTTGTAAGCCCTGAACCTGCCCTTCAATTTTTTTCAATCGAACCAGCAGGGGTTTGTTATCTCTACATTCAGATTGCAGTAATTTCATCTCCATCTACCCCCTGGGGGTATTATAGCTGATGAAAATTACAAAAGCAATTCTTTTTACAATATTTTTTTTAAAATTTCATTTACAGCCACCCCTGCCAACATCATTCCTACAATGGGAGGTATAAATGAGATACTACCAATTTTTCTGCTTCCTTCGACTGGAATAATGGGTTCAGGTGAAAACACCACGGCAACTCCTTTTTCTACGCCAAGTCCCCTTAGTTTTTTTCTAACAATCTTAGCCAGGGGGCAGCCATAAGTTTCAGAAATATCACCAACTCGAAAACCTGTAAAATTCAGCCGATTGCCTGCTCCCATGGCAGAAACAACAGGAACATCGAAATCTATGCAGTGTTTAATTAGTTCCACCTTACTCTCAACACTATCAATAGCATCCACCACATAATCATAGCTTTCCAAAAAAAACTTTTCTTTATTGTTTTTTTGATAAAACTCCTGAAAAATTTCTACTTGACAATTAGGGTTAATATCCTTTATACGTTCCTTAAGAACAGCAACTTTGGCCTTACCGACTGTAGAATGTAAGGCGGACAATTGCCTGTTAAAATTAGAGAAACAAACAATATCCGGATCGACCAGAGAAATTTTCCCAACCCCTGCTCTCGCTAGGGCTTCTACTGCGAAAGAACCTACGCCCCCTACGCCAAAAACTATAACCGCACTATTATGTAACATCTCAACGCCTGCTTCACCTATTAAAAGCTTTGTTCTTTCCCATTGATTATGCATTTTTTCCTCCTAAAGAAAAAGGCTTCTCACCAATAGGTGCGGAAGCCAAAGATACGAATAATATTCCTACATTTAAACCCCACAAATGCCGTGAAGCCGTGTTTTGAACCTGCTCTCGCAGGTGGGTGCCCTCCTGAGTGTTTCATTGTTCCTAAATTAACACAGGCATACAATCCGCAACCAGAGTCAGGCTCCCATTATAACTGTGTTGGCTCAAAACTAGCGACCGTCACGTACATCGTAGGGTGTGTTCGTGATGTTTCTGACTTTATGTTAGCATAATTTCAAATTCTTTGCAAGGAAATTAGTTGGTAATCCTTGGATTCAGTTTTGTTCAATTTTTTCTTTATCACCTTGATCCAGCCTTAATTTCAGCTCTTGAAGCTGATCCTGCGATACAGTTGAAGGAGCCAACATCATTGGATCGGAAGCACTTTGAGTCTTAGGAAAAGCCATTACATCTCTAATAGTTTCTTTTGCAGCCATTAGCATTAGCAATCGATCTAAGCCAAAGGCTATCCCACCATGGGGTGGTGTGCCATATTCAAAGGCATCCAGCAAGAAACCAAATTTGTTTTTTGCCTCTTCCAAACTAAAGCCCAGCAAAGAAAAAAGCTTTTCCTGATTCTCTCTTTCGTGGATTCTAATGCTTCCTCCACCAACCTCAACTCCATTTAAAATCAAATCATATGCTTGGGCACGTGCTTTCAGCGGCCCAGAATCTAACAAGGACAAATCTTCCCTCATTGGAGAAGTAAAAGGGTGATGAACCGCCACATATCTTTTTTCCTCTGGACTATATTCCAATAGGGGAAACTCTATTACCCACGCAAGGTTAAACTCCTTGGGATTAATCAAGCCCAGTCTTTTGCCAAACTCTATTCTTAAGTTACCAAGACTCTGTGCAACAATGGAAGGTTGATCCGCAACAAATAAAAGTAAATCTCCTGCTTTACCTTCCATCCTTTTAATAATTTGCTCCAGCTCTGTTTCTTTAAAAAACTTTCCAATGGGTGATTTAGCCCCATCATCAGTCAAAGCAATCCAAGCCAGACCCTTCGCTCCATAAATAGCAACTAATTTGATTAAATCATCCATCTCTTTTCTTGAGTAATGAGCACAACCGGGAATTTTTATACCTTTTACCTGACCACCCATTTTGATAGCGGAAGTAAATACCTTAAAATCACATTCAAAGACTAAATCAGTGATATCCCCAAGCTCCAAATCAAACCGCAAATCTGGTTTATCAGAACCGTACTTATTCATTGCTTCTTGGTATGTCAGCCTTGGAAACGGGCTTTTCAGTTCGATGCCTAAAGTGTTTTTAAAGGTATCAGAAAACATTTCCTCTACCAAGTTCAAAATATCTTCCTGATTCACGAAGGACATTTCCATATCCAATTGGGTAAACTCCGGTTGCCTGTCTGCCCTCAAATCCTCATCTCTAAAGCAACGAGCTATTTGAAAATACTTTTCTATTCCCGCCACCATTAATAATTGTTTGTAGATTTGCGGTGATTGAGGGAGAGCGAAAAATTCTCCGGGATGCACCCTACTGGGTACTAAATAGTCCCTGGCACCCTCCGGAGTGCTTTTGCTTAAAATAGGTGTTTCTATATCAAGAAATCCTCTTTTATCCAAAAAATCACGAATACTTTTAATCGCTTTATGCCTGAGGGCTAAGGCTCCTTGCATTTCCGGCCGCCTCAAATCCAAATAACGATATTTTAAGCGAAGGTTCTCATCTACATCAATTTGATCTGCAATATAAAAAGGAGGAGTTTTGGCTTTATTAAGAATCGACAGAGCCTCCACCTTTATTTCTATTTGCCCAGTTTTTAGACTTAGGTTCTCTGTAC
>CAZCQT010000002.1:0-23444 GCA_964500905.1 uncultured Moorellales bacterium | reverse complement strand
CAGCCCTCAGAGGCCCGTGAGAAACTGTCCCTTCCCGGATCGTATTGAATCGGAGGATGCCGGCGAAGTATTAGCGGCCGCCAGGCTGTTTTACCTGCTTGGGAAAAGGACACAGGCAGATCAATATTTTGAGCAGTAGAATGTTTAATATACTCCTGAAGCCAACTCTGCTGTATTTCGGATTTTTCCGCCAAACGGCAGGGTAAAATATGTACAGCCCAAGGCAGATCCTCCAGCATTTCTATTAGCTTATCCTGATATTGATTAAAAAATTTTTGAGCATGAATATTATCTACCGTAATTTCTACGGACACTCTATTGCGGAAAAATCTCATTTCACTTAAGATGGAACCCAATCTGGGTGTGCCCGTTTTAATCATTATTTGATGTGCCGGATCCCCGGGCCCCTGTCCTCCATTTTTATTTTGAAAAAATGAGAGAAAAAAAGGGTTCTCCCACCCATCTACCTCCCCGAAATTTAACCAACCCATCAAGTAAAATTGCATTTCCTCCGTTGTGCCAAGGTTCATTATTTGCAACCCGGTTATTGATTGCAATAAGAAGCGTGCGGCATCTAAACTCTCGGGGTTAGGTATAGCCGGGAGCTCCTGCCCTTGCAAAAGAGTTAGCAAGGCTTCTTTTGCCGAAGGTATATTTTTGGCTGAGGAAATAAGAGTGTTTAAATCAGCTTTTTGAACATTTGCCTCGTGCTCCAAACCTAATCTGGTAACCAACTCAACCAATTTTTGCCCTATTTTTGCACCATCTTTAGCACTAAAAGTGAGTTGCTCACTTAATTCACTGCCCCTATCCAACAGGCTCAAGGTATCAGATAGCCGGATATTTGCCGTTTCTTTGCCTTCGGAATCACCGGAAATATTAAAATGCTGCAAAAAGCTGGACAAGGAGGATATATGGTTGTTTTTGAGAGGCAGACTTTTTTGAAAAAGCTGCACCAAAGCCAAAGCGTCATTTTTATTGGCATTAGTCCCCAGGAGCTTTGCCAAAAACTGCAGATCCTCTTTGCTGATTCCTTCAACACCGGTTTCTAAGAAGGCTTGAGCCAACAGGGTATTATTCTCTGTTGAGGAAAGACCCAAACGAGCTAAAAAACCTTCCGCAGAAATCCTCCCGAGGGAAGAGCCTATTGCAGAATCTCCTTCTCCCTTAAGCAATTGAAAAACAATTCTACCATCTATATTGTCTTGAACCTTCAGTTGAATCCTTTGGCCGGGCACCAAGTCCGTTTCCGCTTTTGCTTCTACTGATTGGCCCTTAATAAGGAGCACTATCTGCTCTGAAGTTACATCCTTTACAAGTGCCCTTACTATCTCGCCGGTTTCAAGTCTTAACTGGCTAGTACCGCCTTCGGATTTTAGCCAAAGAGTGAGATCACCGGAAATTTGCATTTTATTCCCCCTTTCCCCTTTTTTCATTTCGCTTTTTTTAGATACATTCCTGCAAGCTGCTTACAGACAAATAATAAAAAAACCACCACTAACCCGGTGGTTTTTTTATTAAGTTCACTTTAGCAATTAGCAATCCTTCGCAAGGCGTTGGTAGCTCTGATAACGTTCCTTGGCATCTGCTTCTGCTTTTTCAAACAACTCATCGGCTTGTTCAGGGAAGGTTTTTCTCAAGGAGGCATACCTCACTTCGCCCAATAAAAAGTCTTTAAAGGATTCAACAGGTTCTTTAGAATCCATAATAAAGGGGTTTTTACCTTCCTTTTTCAAATCAGGGTTGTAACGGTACAAATGCCAGTAGCCGGATTTAACTGCCTTTTCCATCTGCTCTTGTGCTTTGCCCATACCGGCATAAATACCGTGATTAATGCAGGGTGCATAAGCAATAATCAAGGAAGGACCATCATAGGCCTCTGCCTCGGTAATAGCTTTCATTAGCTGGTTCATATTTGCCCCCATGGCTACTTGAGCAACATAGACATAGCCATAGCTCATTGCAATCATGCCTAGATCCTTTTTCTTGGTTTTCTTACCTGAAGCTGCGAACTTAGCAACAGCAGCTGACGGTGAAGCCTTCGAAGCTTGACCTCCTGTATTGGAATACACTTCGGTATCAAAGACCAAAACATTCACATCTTCACCTGAGGCCAAGACATGATCCAGCCCGCCAAAACCAATATCATAGGCCCAGCCATCTCCGCCGATAATCCACTGGGACTTTTTAACCAAGTAATTTTTCTTTTCTAAAATCTCTTTCAGAATTGGATTTCCCCCGGCATACACCTCCAATAACGGCAGCATCGCTTTAGTGGCCGCCTTGGTTCCGCCGGCATCATTCATATCCTTCAACCACAATTCAAAGGCCTCTCTGAGCTCAACAGGTAGAGGTTTTTCCAACGCTTGCCCCATTAAATCGGCCAATCGATTACGCAATTGTTTTACAGCTGTTTGCATGCCAAAACCAAATTCTGCATTATCTTCGAAAAGAGAATTTGCCCAGGAAGGTCCTTTGCCCTCCGAATCAGTACAATAAGGAGTTGAAGGGGCGGACGCTCCCCAAATGGAAGAACAGCCGGTAGCATTGGCAATCATCATCCTGTCGCCGAACAGTTGAGTAACCAATTTGGCATAGGGAGTCTCCCCGCAACCTGCACAAGCACCGGAAAATTCCAAATACGGATCGGCAAACTGACTGCCTCTTATGGTATGGCGACCGATCAAATCTGCTTTAGACTTAACAGTTAATGCAAAATCCCAATTGGCTTGCTCTTGTTCCAATTCCCCTGTCAGATCTACCATCACCAAGGCTTTTTCTCTTGCAGGGCAAATATTAACGCAGTTACCGCAACCTGTACAATCCAAGGGACTAACTTGAATACGATAACCTAAACCTGCCAAGGGCCGTCCGTTTGCTGCTAAGGTAACAAAGCCTTCGGGCACAGATGCCAACTCTTTTTCATCAAGTAGGAAAGGCCTAATGGCTGCATGAGGACAAACATAGGAACACTGATTACACTGGGTACAATTTTGGGGCAGCCAACGAGGAATTTCTACTGCAATACCTCTCTTTTCGTACCTGGCTGTTCCCATAGGGAAGGTTCCGTCTTCTCTTCCCACGAAAGTGCTTACGGGCAATTTATCCCCTTCCTGCCTTGTCATAGGAACTAATACATCAGCAATAAAAGCCGGCACATCTGCTGCGACCGCCGCCTCTGCAGTTGCTTCAGACCAAGAAGCAGGTACTTCTATCTTAACCAAGGCTTCCAAACCCTGATCAACTGCATCATCATTCATTTTAACGATTTTATCACCTTTACGTCCGTAACTTTCACGAATGGCATCTTTCATATATTTAATCGCATCTTCAATGGGAATAACATTGGCTAGTTTAAAGAAAGCAGATTGCATCACCATATTAATGCGACCGCCTAAACCAATTTTCCCCGCTATGGCAACAGCATTAATTGTATAAAAATTAATTTTATTTTCAGCCAAATAGCGTTTAATAGAGGCAGGAAGTTTCTCCTCCAACTCTTCCGGAGTCCAATTGCAATTTAGCAGGAAGGTGCCTTCCTCTCTTAAACCGGATAATACATCATACTTATAAACATAAGATTGGTTATGGCAAGCCACAAAATCAGCTTGATCAATTAAATAGGTTGATTTAATTGGTTTTTTCCCAAAACGCAAGTGAGAAATAGTTACACCGCCGGATTTTTTTGAATCGTAGGCAAAATAGCCTTGAGCATAAAGATCTGTTTCATCACCGATGATCTTAATAGCATTCTGATTGGCTCCCACAGTTCCATCGGCTCCCAAGCCCCAGAATTTACAGCGAATGGTCCCTTCGGGAGCTGTATTAATTCCTTGGACGGTTTTTAAGGATTTGTGGGTAACATCGTCCTCAATACCAATAGTAAACCCATTTAAGGGCTTATCCTCCTTAAGATTATTAAAAACAGCTAAAATTTGCCCGGGAGTGGTATCCTTAGAACCCAGCCCAAAACGTCCCCCAACAATCAAAGGCGGATTTTCCTGATCAAAGAACAGAGTTCTCACATCTTGATACAAAGGTTCTCCCAAAGAGCCGGGCTCCTTTGTACGATCCAAAACTGAAATCCTCTTTACTGTTTTTGGCAGGACATTAAAGAAATATTTTGGAGAAAATGGCCTGTAAAGATGCACCTTAACTACCCCGACCTTTTCCCCTTTTTCCATCAAATAATCAACAGTTTCTTCAATAGTTTCACAAACTGAGCCCATTGCTACGATAATATGCTCTGCATCGGGTGCACCATAATAATTAAAGGGTTTATAATCTCTGCCTGTAATCTTTGTTATTTCCTGCATATAGTCGGCCACGATATCAGGCACTGCATCATAAAAACTATTGGAAACCTCCCTACTTTGGAAATAAATATCCGGGTTTTGGGCGGTACCTCTCGTAACTGGATTTTCCGGATTTAGAGCCCTGTCGCGAAATTCCTTAATTGCATTATGATCTACTAAACCAGCTAATTGATCATATTCCAGTACCTCAATTTTTTGAATTTCGTGGGATGTCCTAAAGCCATCAAAAAAGTGCACAAAGGGTATTCTTGATCGAAGAGCAGCCAGGTGGGCCACCCCTGCCAGATCCATTACCTCTTGCACGCTGCCTGAGGCCAGCAGGGCAAAACCGGTTTGACGACAAGCCATTACGTCCTGATGATCCCCAAAAATAGACAAGGCATTGGTAGCTATGGCTCTTGCGCTAACATGAAATACTGCAGGCAATAACTCGCCGGACATTTTATACATATTGGGTATCATTAATAACAACCCTTGAGAGGCGGTATAAGTTGTTGTCAAAGCCCCGGCAGCCAAGGAACCGTGTACCGCTCCGGCGGCCCCCGCCTCGGATTGCAATTCTTTTACCTCAACCTTTTGACCAAAAATATTTTTTCTACCATGAGCACTCCATTCATCTACAAGCTCTGCCATGTCAGATGAGGGAGTTATAGGGTAGATAGCAGCAACTTCGGTAAATGCATAGGATACATGAGCAGCCGCTGTATTACCATTCATAGTTTTTAAAACCTTTGCCATTTTTCTTCCTCCTTAATTTATAATAATAGCCTAAATACTAGGGACATTTATTGCCAAATAAATAATAATTACCGTTTACCCCGTAAATTCCCCCATTTAGTGCTTCTTTTATACCAAATACCAGTTTATACCCCCATTCGGCTTGTGTCAATTAATAATTTTAATTATTGCTTTATCTTTAACTAGAATTCAATTATTTTAAAACAAATCCTGCTTTTTTGATAAAAGAAATTAAGAACAAAACCGCTTCCTACTATATTAATCAATAATAGAAAACGGTTCCGCTGTAGAACTATTTATCAAATTAGCTCTGTTTTTTATTGGCTAATGATTGCCCCCGCCGCAAACAGCATTATCAGACATCTCCTGTAGCTTACCATCCATAAAGTGCTGGATAACTTGCCCGACAGTACCCCGACTCATGTTTAAATAAACCCTAATGCCGGCCTCCCTAAAACCAGCCAATGGTCTCATGCCCATACCGCCCACAATAATAGCATTAACATCTTTATCCTCCAAAAGTCTGACCGGTACCAGACAACCTCCTTGAGAATGCTCTACATTAGCTTCGGAATCTACGCTTACTATCTCACCATCATCAATATCTACAATAGAAAATACATCACAATGACCAAAGTGACCGGATAAGGTAGAATCTAAATCACCTGATCCTATGGCTGGAACCGCTACTCTCAATTTTTTCAAACAATTCAACTCCCTTTTGATTAGTCAAAAATTCACAAGCCAATAGCTTTATACTTATTATAATATATTTAAGATAATTATCAACACCATTGTGAGCATATATTAAAATATTTTATTGAGATTAACACAATTATCTATTTGAATAACATATTTTCATTCAAAATTAAGGTATTATACAAAAACAGTACATCTTGATCTTGTGAAAATTGCAGATACTCCTTTAATAGATCTACAGCTATATAACGTAAATCTATTAAAGTAATTTTAGCATAACCCTCCAGCAACAATGGTGCAAGACTACTACCAAAGGAATCCCTGAATAAGAGTAATTCTTTATTGTTGCGAGCATTGGAATTTGAAATAGTAAGCAAGGGCTTGGCACCTGAGAGAAAAACATCATAGGGATCTATACCTTCAAATTTTTCCGGCAAATACACCCTGCTGTTAGTCCCGGTTTCATAATCAAAAACCAAGGCATTCTCAAGATGCTCACTATTTAAATATACTAAAGTGTCCGGTTTCGTTTTTAAAGCGGCTTGGCCATAATATGAACCATAAAAAGGCTCCAACTCTGTTTTTATAAATTGCTCCGGAGAAACCCTTGTTTGATTGCCATAGTGCTCAAATATTTTATTAGCCACATTTATCAAGTTCTCCTGCCGCCAATGAAGGTCTGTCCTATAATAATCCTCTAAGGTTAACGAATCAAATAAGTTTAAGTAATCCATATTTTTAACAGTCGACTGCATAATTTCTTGCAATTTTTCATAATCCATAGACGGGTATCCATTGTGTGCTGCCAAAAAATAGTTTTTATCCGGTATAATTGCATAGCTGGCTTTCATTCCTTGCAAATACTGCCGGTAAATAATATTGAATTTTTCTGCTACACTACTGACTGATTTTTCATCAAGGGGGTATTCCATTTTGCTAATATTTCCTTCTGCAAAGTAGACATTGTTATTATCCCTTTGGTTTAACAAATAAAATCTTACAAAGGCCTTTAAGCCTCTAAATTCATCCCTAAAAATAAACTGATCCAATAGGTATTTTTCGTAAGCTTGAAAATAAGCTCCCGTAAAAAGTTTTGCTTGCGAAAACTTGGGAATAGCAGCAAGTTTGCGACGTTCACTAATTGAAACATCTGTATCGGGCTTTAATATATTAAGTATGGAAAAACCAAAAATAATCACCATAAAACTCAAAACTACAGCCAAATTTTTAAAGTTTTTTTTCATTACAGGACCTCTTTCTTAATCAAAACCTAAAGTAGAGAAATGGATTAAAGGAGCTGTCCACCAAATAACCGGTGATAATCAATAATAAAACAATCTGCATAAATGGTCTGGCGGTATCAATAACGGCTTTAGACCAATTCCATGATAATAATTTTCCCATCAATTTTTTTATCAAAGGCGTAGCTGAAACTATTGCCAAAAAGAAAACCAGCAAATAGCTTTTTAAATAATAAATTGTTTCGTCATTGGAAAGAGGTATTTTCAAGAGGCCAAACATACCTTTTAGGTTGTTAAGACTCTCCGCCAAGCTATCCGCATTAAAAATAACAAAACTAATCAGAACAAAAAACAATAAATAAAAATGTCTCAAAAAAACCGGAAGCCTTTCTAAAATTTGATTAAGCAGCATCTTTTCCAGCACAAGAAACAAGGCAAAATATAATCCCCAAACAACAAAATTCCACTGGGCTCCATGCCAAAAGCCGGTTAAAAACCAAACGATAAAAACATTCCTGATCCACTTGAGGGTACTTACTCGATTGCCGCCTAAAGAAATATAAATATAATTCCTAAACCATGTTCCTAATGAGATATGCCATCTTCTCCAAAACTCGGCCATGTTTTTTGCAACAAAGGGATAATTGAAGTTTTCTAAGAAATGAAAACCAAAGATGCGTCCCAGACCAATTGCCATATCACTATAACCGGAGAAATCAAAATAAATCTGCAGCATAAACGCCATAGCAAAAATCCAATAAAACAAAACAGTTTTTTCATCTAAATGTAAAAAAATATTGCCAAGTTCACCCAGGGTATTGGCAATAACCACCTTCTTTGCCAGCCCAATAATAAAACGATTAATTCCATAGGCAATCTTCTCCAAAGAATGGTTTCTTTTATTTAATTCTTGCTCAACGGTAGCATATCGCACTATAGGACCTGCTATTAATTGAGGAAAAAGTGAGACATAGGTCATAAAGTCAAGTAATTTCGTTTGAACCGCTATTTCGTTACGGTAAACATCTATGGTATACGATAAAATTTGAAAAGTATAAAAGCTGATACCAATAGGCAGAACCAGTTTTAATAAGGCTATATTACTTCCAAACAGGGAATTTATATTGGCTATAAAAAAATTAGTATACTTAAAATAAAGAAGTCCGCTGAGCCCGACAACAATTGAGGAGATAAGCGGAATAACCGCATATCTCCCCCTTCTTAGTTTATTAATCCACAAACCATGTAAATAACCCGAAATTGAGGCTAAGACCAATAAAAGCAAATACTTAGGCTCTCCGTAAAAATAAAAGAACAGGCTGGCAATAAGCAGAACCGCATTTTTATATTTTGCGGAAACAAGAAAATACATAATCAAAACAAAGGGTAAAAAATAGTATAAAAAACTAATACTGGGAAACAACATTATTACTTGGCCAGTTCAAGAAAAGCATCGTGGAGTGCCTTACCCTCTTGATCACTCATAATTAAAACTACTACATCACCAATATTATCCACTACTACATTAGAAGGATCCACACCGACACAAATCCATTTTCTGGGGTCTGCATTTTCTTTTATTTCATTTTTAATTCTTTCAATATCAGCACCTTCCTTTGCTCGCAGCAAGCATAAAGAATAAGCATTAGGCATCATCATTGGCTCCGAACCTATGGCTGCTTCATAATCAATATTTTTTGTGCCAAAATAGTACTCAATATTTTCGTCGGTTATTTCAGTGGTGAACAAGCCCTTGGCGGAAAACTCTTTAAACTGCTGGCTGGTTGCCGCAGAATCATATATATTATCCAAAATTTCCTCAAGGCTGCCTTCCAAATTCTTTTTCTGTTCATTTCCTGTACTACAACCAACAACACCAAAAAACAATACTGTAACCATTAACAATACAAAAACTTTTTTCATTCCACTTCCCCTTTTTCTTTTAGTTGTCCAAATAGACGAAAAAAAACTCTATTTGTTTCAAGGGTGGTAAAACATTAATTTAAAAATAAAGGTATTTTGTCAAAATAACAAAAATATTTATTTTCAAATTGCACCCCAAGAGGTATTTTTTGATATAATTTATAACAACTTTTCATATAGCTTGTTGGTTGCAATACCGGATCTTTTAGGAGGGTTCATATGCTAAATTTTAGAAAAAATATTAATTCCCCTAAGCAGTGGCCAAAAAAAATTAATATACGTAGCCTTACCTATGGCAGCTTGGCAATTGCCCTAGTTCTGGTAACCACCTTTGCCGTTAAGATTCCTATCCCCTTTACTCAGGGGTATATCCACCCCGGAGATAGTATGATCTTTATAACCGCTATTCTCTTTGGCTGGAATTTTGGAGCTTTGGCCGGGGGAATAGGCTCTGCTATGGCAGATTTGCTTGGAGGCTATGCTCACTGGGCCTTTCCCACTTTAATTATCAAGGCTATTATGGGTGGGCTGGTAGGTTGGGTAGGCCATGATCTATTGAAATTAAAAAAACACCGTTTCTTTAGCTTTTTACTTGCCGTGGGAGCCATTATTGCTTGGATTGGCTTTAACTTTGGTATCCAAGCCTTCCTGGCAAAAGCAATGCTGTCCGATACGGCATTAGGGTTAACTAAAACCTTGGATGTTTCCCAAGAGGAACTGATTTTTTTAATACAGAAAACCAACTTTTGGTTAAGTGTAACCGCCATTGCTATCCCCGTGGGCATCATTATACTGGCTTATTATCTCAGAAGATGGGATAATAAGCTCTTTAACCCGGTACAGCTTTTGGGTATGTTTGTGGCGGGTCTTTGGATGGTAATTGGCTACTACCTGGCAGGTGGCTTTATTTATGGTAGTTTCATAGTCCCCATTTTAAGCATACCTGCTAACATCGTCCAATTTATTGGGGGACTTAGTATAGCCTACCTTATTCTAATACCCTTAAAAAAAATCGGCTTTGATAAATATTTTGGTATTGGGGAGCAAGAAAAATTCAAATAATAAGGGGACTACTAATTTCACCGAAAAAACTATATACTAATAACAGCTGTTGTTTTAGGGGTGATAATAGTGATTCCTCCAGAACCGACTTATTTAGATATTTTTCTGCGCCTGATTATTGCTACCGTTTTAGGCGGTCTGATAGGCTATGAAAGAGAGAGCTCCCATCATTATGCCGGTTTCCGCACTCATATGCTTGTTGCCGTCAGTGCAGCTCTCGTTGGGGTGGGCTCCGCCATGCTATTCTACATGTTTGATGCTGCCCCCTCAATGGATCCCCTTAGGATTGCAGCCAATGTTATTTCCGGTATCGGCTTTTTGGGGGCCGGAGCCATTCTTAAGCATGGCTCAAGCATCAGAGGACTGACAACTGCCGCCAGTCTTTGGGGTATTGCAGCAGTAGGATTATTTACCGGTCTTGGTGTTATTATCCCCAGTATTATGGCTACAATTATAGTTTATTTGGCTCTGACCTTAGCCCGATACAGCGATCGATTAATTAAAAATAAAGGTTTAATTTCACTGCAACTCCATGCCAAGGATCAAATAGGCCAAGTAGGGGAAATAGGCAATATCCTGGCTTCATTTAAAGTAAGCATCAAGGGCATTAATATTGAAAGTCTTGAGGATGACGAAGTGATTTACCACTTGCTTTTATCCGGAATTGACCCGAGAAACGGAGAAAGAATAAGTCAACTGGTAACTTCTCTTGAAGTTATTCATGGGGTAAGAAGAATAAATTTAGAATAACAAAAAGGCCTTCGGCCTTTTTGTTTATCTTTCTTTTCCCATAAAGAACAGGGCAATAGTTCCCGGACCGGAATGAGCACCAATTACCGGCCCCACATAACCAAGCATAACGTCTTTAATCGGGTGAGATTCCAAAATAATTTCCTTTAAATGTTCCGCATCTTCTAAAGAATCTCCATGACTGATAAAAATGACCTGTTTTTCTGCTTCTTCAATTCTTTCCCCCAATTGATCTTTTAAATATTTAAGTGATTTATTTCTTCCCCTTACCTTGGCCACAGGTATTAATCTACCCTCGCTGTCTACATTCAATACCGGTTTAACATCCAGCATGGAGCCTACGAAAGCAGCCGCACCCGATACTCTGCCTCCTCTTTTCAAATGGTGTAAATCTTCTACTGTAAACCAATGATTCAGACGCAGCTTGTTGGCTTCCAGCCAATTGGTGATTTCCTCAAAGCTTTGGCCTTGATCTCTTAATTCAACTGCATAGTGAACCAAAAGACCTAAGCCTAATGATGCAGAACGGGAATCCACTAGGGCAATTTTTGCATTAGGATAGTCCTCCAGCACCATTTCTCTAGCAGCCACCGCACTATTATAAGTACCACTTAAAGCGGAAGAAAAAGCAATATATATTACAGATTCACCTTTTTGAGCATGCTTTGTAAAAATCTCTACAAAACTATGAGCGTTGATTTGTGAGGTTGTGGGCATGGCCCCCTGCCTCACTATTTTATAAAACTCCTGATAGGGTAAGGATCGCCCAAAATCATCAGGATAATCCTCTTCATTAATATGAAAATGCAAATAAGTTACTTCAATTTGATGCTTTTCAACGTATTCATATGGTAAATCACTGCAAGAATCAGTTAAAATTACAGTTTTCATTAATCTACCCCTCTCTTTAGTTGTCTTGTTTTAACCTGTTTAAAATTATTATAAATTTAAAAATGCAAGCTTGAGACTAAAGAAAACAAAAATTTATTCCAGATATACAAGCCCTTTTGTCCCATCAACGGTAACCGAATCCCCATCTTTCAAAAGCCGGGTAACTCCCGGTACCCCCATCACTGCGGGAATTCCGTATTCTCTGGCAATTATGGCCGAATGTGACAAAGCACCTCCGTATTCAACTATTAAAGCATTTATGGAAGAAAAAACCGGCGTCCAAGCCGGGTTAGTAGCTTGAGCCACCAAAACATCTCCCGGCCGTAATCGATGTAATTCTCCGGGAGTTGTTATTAATCTACAAATACCTTTCCTTACCCCACGGCTAGCCCCAACCCCTTTAAGAACTTTTTCTCTGTTTAAATCATGTTTTACCTCCCCCTCTCTTTCCTTCCACTTTGAAGTTCTTTCTGCAAATTGCTGTATTCTGTTTTCAATTTTAACTACTATTTGTTTTTGACTAATTTGCTTTAGACTATAAATATCTTCAACCAGTGTCTGAACCTCCCAATAGGTCAGGTACATAATATCTTCCTTATCCTGCAAATATTTTCTTTTAACAAGTTGTTGCCCTATGGCCAAAAAAAGTGTTCTGAAAACAAACATTACCTGAGTTAAATAATAATGGCTATCTTCTCTAAAGGCCGTATAACGCCTGCTATAATCTACCAAAAAAGTAAAAGCCTTATGCAGAGGTAATAACCTACCCCAACCCTTGGCAGTTAACTTTGCTAATTTTTCTTCCGCTTCCTGACGCCTTTTGTTAGTCAAGATGGTGGTATTTTCTAAAGGGGTATCAGTAGCCAATAAAGCCTTGATCATACCCCATGGCACTTCAGGTTGATCTTGCCATGTTGCCGCACCAATACCACTTAAACCTTGGCTTACTTCCCTATGTCCGTGCTCCAAAATAAATGCATCAAAAGCATGTTTTATGCTGTCTGCCTGTGGTAAATTAGCAATTAAACCGGGGAGATCCCGCTGATTTTCGCAAGCTTCAATGGCCTTACAAACATCTTCCTGCTCCCTAATTAAGTGAACAATTTGCTCCAGATCTCGATTCATTTTAATAGTAGCCTGAGGCTGACCAATGACTATATCTTCAAAGATGGACAATCCTTCCTCGCCATAAAACAGCTTCAGTAGTTTTTTCAGCAATTTATAAACAGTTCCATATTGGATATATAGCAAATAACGAAAGGTATTTGCCCTTTGGAAATCCTTTAACCCATCCTCTAGATATTCCAAAATAATTTCCATTGGGAAGGTTTTTAATATATCTTGTTTCATCAAATCAACATAGCGATTAAAAGCGGTTTCGTTATCCTTCCATTCCCTGATTAAATCACCCGCCAGCATTTTTCCCAGGTGAAAAATTCTTCTCCAGGAAATTTTAATTTTCGGCGGAAGAAAATAATCAGGAAAAAAACCTTGCTCCACCTTCCCCCAATCAGTAAGGGGCACAGCAAATCCCAAATCCCGGTAAGCTGCAAAAAGACTTAAATAATAGATTTTAGCAATTACCGTGTCCAAGGGAAGCATCGGCTCGGGAAAGCGTTCCTGGATATTTATAAAAATTTCTTTTTGAATAGGGGTCATAGTTTGATAAGAAGGTGTTTTTAATTCTTCCTCAGCCAAGGTGGTGATACTTCGAGATTGAAGTACATAAAGTTCCTCATTGAGAAAAGCCCATTCAACATCTTGATAATCAGCAAATAAGGCCTCCAGCTTTCGGCCTTCATGAGCCAATTGTCTTAATGAAAAATCAGTTAGCAAAGGATACGAACCTAAAGTAGTCCTGGAGAGGATACCCAGGTTTTCTTTATTAATAAGATAGCTTTCACCTGTAACTTCGCCTTGAACCAGCTTGTCACCCAAACCCTGTACTGCTTCTATGTAAATCTCTTTCCGAGAGTTGGTAATCGGGTTTGCAGTAAACATTACTCCGGAAACTTGAGCAGGTACCATCTCCTGAACAATAACAGCCATGCCAACTCTTTTTTGATCCAGACCCTTTTGATTACGATAATGAATTCCCCTTGGCGTCCAAAGGGAGGCCCAACAAGCGATAACTGCCTGCTTTACCTCTTCCCAATTACCCACATTTAAATAGCTCTCCAATTGTCCGGCGAAGGATGCGGTAGGTAAATCCTCAGCAGTCGCAGAAGAACGAACCGCCACCTTAATATTTTTTCCGTTATCTGAAAGCTGTTGATAAGCAAGGTGCAAGGCTTCCTCTATTGCTTGCGGCAACTGTATTTTATTAATTAAAGCCTGAATTTGCGATGACATTTGTTCAAGCTCTTTTAAATCCTCATTTGCTACAGTATCCAGTAGTTTATTAATTTCAGCCTGAATCCCAGAATCTCTAAGACTCTGAAAATATGCCGCTGTGGTCAAACAAAAACCGGGGCTTGTTTGCGATCTTCGTGCTATGGCACCTAAATTTGTCGCCTTCGCACCGCAAATACCTACATGGCGGGGCTTAATTTCTTCCAATCTAATAGCCAGCTGCATCCTTGATCCTCCCAAAACTAAAGCCAAATGTAGTTGCAAAGTATTAGCATTCAGTAACTATTTAATTCCATCTTACCATTATTATTATAGCCATTCAAGCTAAACTGACTCATGGAGATCTCAGCCAGCCGGAGCCAAACATAAGTGTTAAATAATTGATCAGCAATTCCATCCCCTTTTGCCGGCTAATCATAATTACGCCTGCCAAGCATAATTATTAAAAGCTGCTACCTTTAATAATTATGCAGTTTAACTGAAAGGAAGAGCGAAATGAGCCTCATATTTGCTTTTTTAATCATTAGTGGCCTTCTAACAGCAGCCTTTACAGGCAATATTGGAGTGATAAACGAAACAACCCTTTTAGCTGCCAAAAGTGCGGTAGAGGTGCTTTTCGGCTTATTAGGTGCCTTTACCCTTTGGCTGGGAGTAGCCAAGGTTGCTGAAAAATCCGGTCTTCTTTTGTCTTTTACGCGAATTTTAGCCCCCCTTATTAGACCCTTGTTCCCCAGCATACCCCGGGGACATCCAGCCCTAGGGGCCATTTTGATTAACTTTACAGCAAACATCTTCGGCTTCGGCAGTGCAGCTACTCCCTTTGGTCTTAAAGCAATGGAAGAGCTGCAAAAGCTTAATCCAAAACCTGAGGTTGCCAGTGAAGCCATATGCACCTTCCTGGCTATTAATACCTCCAGTCTGACCATCATTCCCACGACTATTATTGCTTTGCGTATCAGTGCGGGATCTGCCAACCCTATGGAGATTATTGGCACAACATTATTTGCTACCACTGTTTCAACTGCTACCGCCTTAATTGCTGATAAGGTGTTTCGGCAAATTAACCAACGGAGGTGGTAGGCTTGTTTCAACAGTTAATCACTGTCTTTTCTGTTTGGCTAATGCCTGTTTTTTTATTAATTGTTTTTTCTCATGCCTTTATAAAAAAAATTGATATTTTCGCCGCTTTCGTGGAAGGTGCCAAGGAAAGCTTTTCTCTAATCCTACGCCTCATGCCTTATATAGTTGGTATCTATGTGGCCATAGGAATTTTTCGTTCCTCGGGTGCCCTGGAGCTTTTAGCAAACCTTTTGCATCCCATCCTATCCCTGGCAAAAATTCCGCAAGAACTTTTACCGTTATTTATTGTCCGGCCCCTTTCGGGACCGGCGGCTTTAGGTGTTACTGCAGATTTAATCAACACCCACGGTGCCGATTCCTTTATCGGCCGCCTTGCCGCAACCATTGATGGCAGTACCGATACCACAATTTATATTTTAGCAATCTATTTTGCCTCGGTTGGCATTAAAAAAGCCCGTTATTCTCTGCCCGTTGGACTTTTGGCAGATATTATGGGTTTTTTTGCTGCAGTTTATATTTGTTACCGTTTTTTTACTTAATAGAACAATTCCCTAAGTAACCTTTATCCGTTAATACCATAATATATTATTAACCAGCTTGAAAGGAGGATAATATTATGGGCGGAGGTTTCCATGGAGGAACATGGTTCATCTTCATATTTTTAATATTAATTTTACTTTTTATTGCAATTTAACGCTTTGACAAAAACTTTGTTTTGCTTCCACTACTTAGTATAATTTAACCCTTTCAGACAAAAAGACCAGAAAGTCTAAGACCGCTGAATCGCTACTGTTTTTCTTTCATGTCGTTCTGATGCGAAGCCGAAGAATCTCGTTCCCGCAATATTTCGAGATTTTGCACCGCCATTTAGGATGATAGAATTAAACCTTTTCAGTGATCTTGATGGTCTTTTTGTTTTTTTATATTTTAAACAAAAAAACCTTAGCATAGAAATAATGTACTCGGGCTAACCTATTACCAACCAAAATCAACATTTTTCCCAGATTACAAACAATTTGTTAAAATATCTTGTTCCGGCAGGTAAATTTTACTACTGGGTCGAATTAATTAATCAACAAATTAGTCAGGAGGGATATTATGAGCGAGCTTATAAATAATAGGCAATATAGACAAAAAAAATTAAAAGAGGTAATTTTAGAACTGCATGACGGAAAAAGCGTTGAGGAAGTTCAGGAAAAATTCTCTGATATAATTGCAGGTATTTCTCCGGAAGAAATAGCTGCTATGGAACAGGCCATTATCGACGAAGGCATGCCGATAGGAGAAGTTCAGCGTTTATGTGACGTCCATGCAGCCGTATTTAAAGGCTCACTGGCCGATTTTCATCAGGAAGTCAAACCGGAATTTATGCCGGGCCATCCGGTGGACACCTTCCGTCAAGAAAATAGAGCATTGGAAAGACTAATGCAAGAAAAAATAATGCCCTTAATTAACGAAGCAAAGGCCAAACCCAGTGCGGCAAGTAGACAGATTTTACTTAAATTATTTGATGAACTTTGGGAAATAGACAAGCACTATGGCCGAAAAGAAAATCTACTTTTCCCCTATCTGGAAAAGTACGGAATTACTGCTCCTCCCCAAGTAATGTGGGGTGTTGATGACGAAATAAGAGAAGCCATTAAACAGGTGAAAAACTCTGGAAAAAATCAAGACCTAAGTGACCTACTATCAATGGCAGAGGCTGCCCTCAATCAAGTTAATGAAATGATTTATAAGGAAGAAAACATTCTATTCCCCATGTCTTTGGAAACGTTAACAGCCGATGAATGGGCAAAAATCGAAAGGGAAAGTGCACAAATAGGCTTTTGCCTGTATCAACCCCCAAGAATGACGGAAACTCCAAAGGCAATGGAACCATCCTTACCGAAAGAAGCCCAAATTTCTGACGAGGGAAGCATTGATTTTGAAACAGGCAATTTAAACTTGAAACTGCTGACCGCTATGCTTGACCATTTGCCCATTGATTTTACCTTTGTTGATAAAAATGATGTAGTACGTTATTTTTCCAATGGAAAAGAACGAATTTTTCATCGCACCAAATCTGTTATCGGCCGAAAAGTGGAAAACTGCCATCCCCCCGGAAGCGTACACATTGTAGAAAAACTGGTGGCGGATTTTAAAGCAGGAATAAAAGACAGTGAGGACTTTTGGATAAAAAAAGGAGAGGCTTATATTTTAATTCGTTATTTTGCAGTAAGGGATGAACATGGAGATTACTTGGGTACCCTTGAGGTAAGCCAAGATATCAAGCCCTTTCAAGAGATTTCAGGTGAAAAACGTCTGATGGACGATTAAACAATTTAAAACGAAGGGAGTTTTAAAAGTGAGCTTTAAAATCAGCGACAAGGTTACCTGGGTAGGAAAAATTGACTGGCAGCTACGTTATTTTCACGGACACGAATATTCGACTCACCGCGGCAGTTCTTATAATTCTTATTTAATCAGGGACAAAAAAACAGTTTTATTAGACACCGCCTGGATACCTTATGATAAAGAATTCGTTGCTAATCTGAAAAAAGAAATTGATTTAAATGAAATTGACTATATAGTCTCTAACCACGCAGAAATTGATCACAGCGGCTCTTTGCCTGAGCTAATGAGAGAAATACCCAACACTCCCATCTACTGCACAAAAAACGGCGTTAATGTTATTAAAGGACATTACCACCAGGATTGGAACTTTGTAGAGGTCAAAACAGGGGACAGCCTTGATCTGGGAGAAAACAAATTAATTTTTGTGGAAGCAAGAATGCTCCATTGGCCGGACACTATGTTTTCTTATCTGACCGGAGAAGAAATTTTATTCAGCAATGATGCCTTCGGCCAACACTTTGCCTCCGAGCTGATGTATAACGATCTGGTTGATCAGTGTGAACTTTATCAGGAAGCCATTAAATATTATGCCAACATTCTAACCCCCTTTAGTGCCTTGGTGGAGAGAAAAATTGATGAGGTTCTAAAACTTGAGCTTCCCGTACGGATGATCTGTCCAAGCCATGGTGTTATTTGGAGAGATAATCCGGGACAAATTATTGAAAAATACTTGGACTGGTCCAGGGATTATCAAGAAAATCAAATTTCCATAATTTACGATACCATGTGGGAAAGCACTAAAAAAATGGCGGAAGCAATTGGCAAAGGAATTGTGGAAAAGGATCCGGATACTAGGGTTAAGATTTTTAGTCTTTCTCTAACCGATATTAATGATGTCCTAACGGAAGTGTTTAAATCAAAGGCAGTCCTTTTAGGCTCGCCGACAATAAACAAAGGAATCCTTTCTGCAGCTGCAGCTATATTGGAGCTAATGGCCGGCATGAACTTCAAGAAAAAGAAAGGTGCTGCCTTCGGAAGTTATGGTTGGAGCGGAGAGTCCCCGAAGATTCTAAGCGAAAGATTAGCAAATGCCGGTTTTGAAATAGTAACAGGTCCATTAAAAACTTCCTGGGTTCCCGATGAAAATGCTATGGAAAACTGTAAAGAATTTGGAAGAATTTTTGCAGAAAAAGTCCGACAAGACTAATAATAAAAATCGCCCCTAGGGGCGATTTTTGTTATCCCAATTTATCACCTTTATCAACCTTTTACTGTGACTGAATTGAGGCCACTCCTTGTTTGGAATATGTACCTAAAACTAACGTCTCTGAAGAAAAACCTGCAACCCGATGTAGCGGAAAATTTAACTTAATGTTTCTTGTCTTCCGAAAGCCAGTGACTAATTATACTGGCAATGCCTTTTAACTTCTCATCATCCCAATCAACAGGCTCATTAATATAACCTTCAACTATGGCGATGGCTACCTCTTCCCAGCCATCTTTATCAATTCCTTCTCTCCCCAATAATACCATTTCTCCTTTAGTTAAATGAATCAGCCTATCAGTATAATTGCTGATAGAAAGAAGCTCCCTCCCTTTAAGCAACAGCTTGCCTTCCCATAAACTCGGTTTTTCTCCATGAAAAGCCGGCTCTTGTAGTCTATAAAATACTCCCCTTACCTCGTCAACAATGGGGCCGGCTATTTCGATTCCCTTTTCCCCTTCCAAACGATTAAATATAGTTATTTCCGGCAAAGCAAACAATTCCTTAAAGCCTTCTCCAAAATCTCCATCCTTCTCCAAAAAACCGGCCACAAAGCCATCAGCATGATGAAGGCAAAAAACAAACACCCTCTCCCATATTGCCGGCACGACACCCTTTAAATCAAATGTTTTTAAGTTTATTTCCCTTCCCCCCTTTTACAAGAATATCATACATAATCTAATATTATTATGCAATTATAACTTTATAATTGTCTAACGGCAAACCGGCAGACAAGTGAGCGGGACAAAATTCCTGTTCCCTTGCCCTGTTATCCTCCCATACCGCTAAATGTTATAACTATCTCTTCAAATTGGAGACTTCTTGTGCTAGAATTACTTCAGAGGCCAATAAACAGAAAGGCATGAACACTATGAGCAATCCTTCACAAAAGGAAACCACCGATTTACTTCGCAAGATCTTTGTTTTTTTAAAAAGCTTAGATAATTCTTCATTAAATGCCGAACAAAATAAAGATTTGGAGTATTTTAAAAAAGCCCTTATACAAATGCCGCACATTGCTGATGGAGTCAACCAAGAACCGGCTTCCTTTGTGAAAGGCTTTCAGGAATGGGAGCAGCAAAAAATTTCTTTGAAAATTCTGGTTGTAGAAGACAGTGAACTGAACTTTATTCTTTTTAGTGAAATATTAAACACCCTGGGATTGAAATGTGATTGGGTTGTTAATGGTAAGGAAGCTGTTGAAGCTTATTTGAATGCAAGCTATGATTTAATTTTTATGGATTGCCAAATGCCCATTATGGATGGATACGAAGCAACCAAGCGAATCCGTGAAACTTCCCGGGGAAAAAAACATATACCTATAATAGCCATGACAGCCTATGCCATGAAAGGCGACAGGGAAAAGTGTCTGGCGGCAGGCATGGATGAATATCTTAGTAAACCCTTAAATATTAAAGACATAGCTGATTTGATCTCAAAATATAGCAAGGAATAGCAAAGGTTTTTTATATCCGCAGTATCTGTAACTTAACAGCAACTGGGTGATATCTATGCCAAGGGGCTGTTCAAAATAAATTTATCTTTAATTTATATATGTAAACATATATAAATTAAAGCCAGGAGTGTATGTTGTGAAAATAAAAGGGTTTTACCGACCACTAATATTAATTTTACCATTTTTTCTGTTTTTTACCCATAGTTGCGGGAAAAACGACAGCTTAGAACAAGAGAAAACTAAGCCTGTAAAGATAATGGCGGTTAAAGAAGAAAAAGCGGAGACCTTACTTAAATACACAGGCACAGTGATTCCTAAGGGTACAAAAAAGGTTTCTTTTAAGAGTCCCGGGAAAATTAATGCCATCTATGTACAAAAAGGAGATTATATTGAAAAGGGCCAATTACTGGCTGAACTTGATAAAACAGATTTGGAATTTGCACTTAAGGCTGCCCAAGCTCAACTGGCGGCTGCCCAAGCTCAATATAACAAAGCACTTAAAGGTGCCCTGCCTAGCGATCTGGATAATGTGAAGCTGAATGTGGATAAGGCTCAAAATGCCTACGATTTCACAAGGATTACCTTTGAAAAGCTTGAAAAGTTACATGAGGCCGGTGGAATTTCCGACAGCGAATTAGAGCAAGCAAAATTGGAGCTGGACATTAGAAAGGCCGAGTTAAATCAAGCCAAAAAAGTTTTGGATCAGGTCAAGGACGGTGCCAGAGACGAAGATAAAACTGCCCTGCTAAGTCAGGTAAGGGCGGCGGAAACTGATGTAGCCCACAAGAAAAATATGCTTGAAGAAGCCGAATTAGTTGCGGATATGAATGGTTATATAGTTGAAATACTCAACGAAACGGGGGAAATGATTGGGGCCGGCTACCCCGTGCTGGTAATCAGAAACACGGAACTAGCCGTACAAATAGGTGTATCCGAAGCTGTCCTAACCTCTTTTCAACTGGGAATGAAAGCAACCGTTGGATCTAACGGTACATCAGTAATGGGTGAAATAGACCACATTGCCCAAATACCGGATGAAAGAACCAGAACCTATTTGATAGAAATCTCCGTGCCGGAGAATGCCTTTCCCATTGGCTCAATCACTAGGGTTGAAATTGCCATGGGTGAAGAGCTGGGTATCTGGATTCCCATTAAAACCATTATTGCCAATGAGCAAGATTATGTGTTCATTATCAAGGACGACTTGGCAGTCAAAACACCCATTACTATTGAAAACATCAGAGGCAGCCAAGCAAAGGTAAGCGGTATTACTACCGATGACCAATTAGTTATAGAAGGACTGGCAAAACTCAAGGATCGAGATAAAGTAGCGATTCAGTAGTTGGGGGGATTACAGCTTGCTGGAAAAAATAATTTACAGTGCAGTTAAAGAAAAAAAGATCACCTTCTTTATTGCCGTCTCATTTGTAATTCTGGGAATATACAGCTACTACATTAATCCAAAACAAGAATCTCCGGATATCAACGTGCCGGTGGCAGTTGTTAATACTATCTACCCCGGAGCTTCTCCTGAAGATGTAGAAAGGCTGGTTACCACTAAGGTGGAAGATAAGCTGGCGGAAATAAAAGGCTACAAGTTTGTTGAATCTCACTCGCGAAATAATATTTCCACTGTGGTTTTTTGGATCGAAACCGGTGTTGATGTAGATAAAACCTGGGAAGATTTAAGACAAAAGATGGGGGATCTGCAAAGGGAACTGCCAAAAGAATGCCAACCCATCCAAGTATTAACCAACCTGGATGAAACCGCAGGCATGATCATCAGTATTTCCGGAGAAAATTACAGTTACAATGAATTGGCTGGTTTTGCTGAGGATTTAAGAAAGGATTTAAGCAAAGTTGATGGCATTTCGCGTTTTGAGGTAACTGGAAAACAGGAACAACAGGTAACCGTTAATGTAGACATACCCAAATTAAATTACTATGGCCTTTCCTTAGATCATATTGCCCAAATCATCCAGGCTCAAAGTGTAGAAATACCATCAGGAATGATCGATGATCAAAATACCAAAATAAATGTCCATGTGCCGGGCAGCTTCGAAACCTTACAAGAGCTTGAAAACACGGTCTTAGATGTATCGCCTGCCGCCGGAGTAGCCATACGCTTAAAGGCTTTGGCCAATATCTATTTTGACTACGAGGATTCAAATTACAAAATCAAGCAAAACGGTAATAATGCCATCCTGTTGACGGGCTATTTTAAAGATAATGAAAACATTTTAATTACAGGCAAAAAAGTTGAAAAAACAATCCGGGACTACAAGGCAAATTTGCCCGAAGATATTATTTTTGATGAGGTGCTGTATCAACCCAAGGATGTAAAGTATTCTATTAATAATTTTATCTTAAATCTTGTTGAGGGTATGCTGTTCGTAATTGTGGTTATCTTTTGGGGCATGGGTGTCAGAAACGCCATAGTAGTTTCCACAGTAATACCTTTGACCATATTGATTACCTTTGCTGCTATGTATGTACTGGGTATCAAAATTCACCAAATTTCTATTGCCGCTTTAATAATTGCCTTGGGCATGCTGGTTGATAATGTAATTGTCATCAGTGATGCTATCCAAGTAAGAATCGACAACGAGCAAGAAAAAATTGCCGCCTGTGTAGAGGGAGTTAGGGAAGTGGCTTTGCCGGTTTTGTCTTCCACCCTCACCACTGTGGGAGCTTTTATTCCTTTACTTTTATTACCGGGGGTAGCTGGGGAATATGTAAGCAGCCTGCCCCAAATTGTAATTTTATCTTTGACCTTCTCTTACCTGGTGGCTCTTTTTATTACCCCTTCCCTTGCCTATGTTTTTTTTAAAAAAAGCCCTCCAAAAGAACGCTTAACTTCCCTACGTTCCTTTTTTGCCAACTCATTAAATAAGGCCATGAATGCAAAAAAACTCACTATTGTTTTGCCATCGATCTTTCTAATAATCAGTATTCTATTGGCTACTAAAATGGGACTACAGTTTTTCCCCAAAGCGGATAATAATATTCTCTATATTGATATAAAAACTGAACAAAATAATGATCTGGATAAAACAGAGAACTTATCCAACGAAATTGCCCTTTTATTACAAAGAGAACCGGAAATACTGAGCTATACCGAAGCAATCGGAAATAGCTTGCCTAAATTTTTTGCTACCCTGCCACTCTACACCCCTTCTCCTAATTTCGGACAAATTATGTGTAGGGTGGATCTGAAAGAAGGAAAACGTTTTAAATCCAACACCCAGCTTTTAGATTACTTACAAGGAATAATTGATGCCGAAATATCCGGCGGAACTGCTACTGTTAAACAACTGGAACAAGGAGAGCCTATTGGC
>CAZCQT010000001.1:0-26412 GCA_964500905.1 uncultured Moorellales bacterium | reverse complement strand
CAGCAATGGATTCTAATCCCAATGCTATGCTTACTATGCAAAAGAATTCCATCTTTACCAACTGTGCTATTACCGACGATAAGGACGTATGGTGGGAAGGAATTGGAGTGGATGCCCCTGAGCACCTTATTGACTGGAGGGGTAAGGATTGGAATCGGGGTTCGAAAAAAAAGGCTGCTCACCCCAACGCAAGATTTACGGCTCCGGCAAAACAATGTCCCAGCATAGCAAAAGAATGGGAAGATCCGGACGGGGTGCCCATTTCAGCCATTCTTATAGGGGGAAGGCGCAGGAATATCGTGCCTTTGGTGCATGAAAGCTTTGACTGGCAACATGGTATATTTCTAGGATCTATCATGGGCTCGGAGATAACTGCAGCCACCATTTCAGATAAAATCGGTCAGGTAAGAAGAGATCCCTTCGCTATGTTGCCTTTTATTGGGTATCATGTGGGTGACTATATGCAGCACTGGTTTGAAATTGGGGAAAAAACCGCAACTGATAAGCTTCCTAAAATCTTCTATGTGAACTGGTTCAGAAAAGATGATGACGGAAGATTTTTATGGCCCGGCTTTGGTGAGAACAGCCGTGTTCTAAAATGGATTGTTGAAAGAGTATCGGGAAAAGGCAAGGCCGTTAAGACTTCCATCGGATATATGCCGGCTGGGGATGCTATTGATGTTGAAGGCCTCAATGTGAGCAAGGAAGATATGGAAAAACTTCTTAAGGTAGATGTAGAGGGATGGCTTGAAGAAATTGAATCCATAAAAGAAAACTACAAAACCTACGGCGATAAACTTCCTAGGGAACTAAGGGATCAGCTTACAGCCTTAGAAAAAAGGTTGGAAGCTTAATCCTAATAAAATCAGATAAACTGTTTGCAATCTAAAAGATACTGCACTTAATTTAAGATGCAGTATTCTTTTTGCTTCTTCCTGGACGAATCTGTAAAAAAATATGCTATACTGATTATCAGTAGAGTAATTAATTACATATCAATAGAAAATAATCGGCAATGCTACGAATAAATTCTCATTCAGGTGCAGATGTATCTAAATTGAAACTTTTGCTAGAAGGAGGCAAAATAATGCAAAGAAAGTGGTTGATTGCTTTAGTATTACTCGGTTCATTGATCATTTTGGGGGTGGGCTGCGGCAAACAGGTTGACTTGCCAAAACAAGATAATATTGGGGATAAGTCAGGGCAGACAGATGTATCTTTAGATGTTAATCATAATAACGGGGCAGTAGGGGAGCAAGATGCTCAAACGAGCCCAGATCAAGATACCCCGTGGAAGGAAGAATCGGAAATAGCGAATATTGCTGTGGATTTAAAGCTTGAAAACACTATTAATAGGGAGCAATTCAAGTTTTCTTCCCAAGCAGAAAAGCTACTTGTGAAAAACGGGTTTGTTGTGGTACCTGCTTTATCCCAGGAGTTTTATATCGATTATGAAATGAATTCATATGCCGCCATACCTAGCTTTATTACTACGGATTCCATGCTACACAATTACCATCTATTTTTCAGTCATCTGTTGAGAGTGATTGAAAAGGAAAAGCTGGAACAAACATTGCAAGATTTGACCAAATCCATGCTTAAGGAATCCCAAAAGCAATACGAGACTCTAAAAGGAGGAGCCTGGGAAAATGCTGCTAAAAGAAATGTGGGTTTTTTTGCTGTTGCAGGCAAGCTTCTAGATTCCAAGGTGGTAATTCCCAGTGAAGTTACGGAAGTGGCAAAGGAAGAGCTGTCCCTTATAGCCGATTGTGGCGGAATTGATTTTTCCCCGTTAATGAATATGGGGCAAGAACTCTCAATTGAAGAGGCTTTTAAGGAGGATTACTCTCAATATATCCCCAGGGGGCATTATACTGCCAGCGAACAACTGGAATCATATTTCAAAGCAATGATGTGGTATGGAAGGATGACCTTTAGAACAAATAATGAAGATGAAACAAAATCAGCTGTTTTGATGACCTTAATCCTAGAGGGAAAAGAAAATAAAGAAAAATGGGAAACAATCTATGAGCCTACCAACTTTTTTGTGGGCAAAAGTGACGATTTGTCCTATTTTGAATATCAGAAGCAACTGGAGAAAAGTTATGGCGAGGGGGTTACACTGGCCGATTTAGTTTCCAATGAGGATAAATGGGAAAGTTTTATGGAGCTGATTAGCCAATTGGAGGGGCCCGCCCTTAATTCCATTCCCATTTTTGAAGAAGACCTGCAAGCTGATCGCGAAGAAGATATTAAGGGTTTTCGCTTTATGGGTCAACGCTATACTTTAGATGGGGATATTTTTCAAAACTTGGTCTACCGTGATGTAAAAGAAAATAGCAAAGGTGAAAAGAGGCTGTTACCCAAGGCACTTGATATTCCGGCTGCTATGGGTTCTAAAGAGGCCTACTCTATTTTGGTGGCCGAGGGAGATGTGGATTTTGCGGGCTACAGCGAAAATATGCATAAATTACAGCAATATATCGCCGGATTAAGCCGAGAAATGTGGACACAAAATTTGTACTGGGGCTGGCTGGATACTTTAAGGGCACTTATCACGGAAAAAGGGGAAGCTTACCCACTTTTTATGCAAAACCAAGCTTGGCAACGAAAAGAATTGGCCACCTTTTTATCCAGTTGGACGGAGCTAAAGCATGATACCATCTTACATGCAAAACAGGTCTATGCTGAAATGGGGGGCGGCGGCGGTGAAATAGACGATCGGGGTTATGTAGAGCCCAACCCGGATCTGTATGGTCGTTTGGCCGCTTTAGTTGAAACAACAAAAGTAGGTCTGGCTTCCCGGGGTCTTTTAAATGAAAGGGATCAAGACAGTTTAGAGCGGTTGTGGCAATTGGCCTTTTCTTTAAAAATGATATCCTCAAAAGAATTAGCCGGTGAGTCCCTTACCAAGGAAGAGCATAATTTGATTCGTTCCTATGGCGGCCAGCTGGAGCATTTTTGGCTGGAGGCTTTGTCCGATGAGGGTGTTTCCCATCGCTCGGCTGTTTCTGAGAACCCCGCTGCTTTAGTGGCAGATGTGGCCACCGATCCTAATGGAATGGTTTTACAGGAGGCAACAGGTAATGTTTTTGATATTTATGTCTTGGTTATGGTAGAGGGCGTTCCCAGAATTGCCAAGGGTAAGGTTTATTCTCATTATGAATTTACCTGGCCTCTTACCGATCGTTTAACAGATAAAAAATGGCAGAGTATTTTATATGAAGGAAAGGCACCTCCTCTTGCAGAATGGACCAGGACCTATATTGCACAGTAAAACTCGGAAGTAGGGGTATCTCAGTTGTTTGCCCTAAACTTGATACGTACAGACTCTCAGGAGTGCAAGAGTATTGGATTATTGATCCGAAGCAGGAAAGTATAATGATTTATGTTTTTGCTCATCGGGAAATTAGCTTGGTTAAGTTTTTTGAAAAAGACGCTATTGCCGTATCAAAAGTTTTCAGCGGACTGTCTGCAAATGTAGACGCCCTATTTAGCGGGCTATTGCCGGCTCTTGAGCTATAAATTCATCAGCAAAGGAAGCTATAATTCGACTGTAGGCTGTGGGCTAATCCTTGACCGGCAATGTCCATTTTCCACCTTCATTGATGCTACTATGAACCAGACTTCTGAATTGCAAATGTTGTGTAGCTGAACTTTTGACAACAAAAAACCCCAAAACCTTATGATATGGGTTTTGGGGTTTTTATTAACCCTTTTGTTGTCTTACTTTAAACATAAATATCTTTTGTTGTTTCAAAATAATAAATCCATTTGCAATAAGGTAAACTGATACGATAATTGAGCCGCCAAGATCAGCCCAGTATGCCGCCGTTGAAAGAGGTGCAACTGTCATAATCAATAGCACGATGAATACACAAGCGTCTACCAGGGATTTCGCACGGTAAAGGCGACTTTGCACAGAAAGAATGGAATTGCCACTCTGTTTAGCCAGCCTTGCATATCGTAACCAGAACCATGAATTTGTAGCGAGGCCAAGGGAGGCGATTATCAGCCCGGGTATTACAGTTCCTTTTTCAGTGCTTCCCCCGAAGAGAGCGATAAAGAGCATAGCCAGTCCGGAAAGACACATAGCCCCACCTACACAAAGGTTTGCTATACCCTCCAGTCTTTCTTTATCAAGGGCCCTTCGGCTTGCTTCACCTTGGTGAAGAATGCGATAGATAAAATAAGAGACTAAAATAGCACACAGTTCTGCCGTACGACGGATAAAATCTGCAAGTTGGGTGGAACTTCTCCCCATAAGTACCCCAATACCTACAACTATAGGTCCCGGTGAACTTAATAATACTGAAAGCAATAATGTTCGTGCACCTGACTGCTCTGTTTTTTTCACATTATTCCACCACACAAATAAAGAAGGGGAAGCATAGTTGCCAATGTGGCTGCCGGACAAGTTAGTGTATCAAATCCATTCTTTGTATTTAATTCTACGATTGAATTAACACCGGCGGTAATAATCGCAACTGATATATGGCCATACCAAGGAAGATTGGTGCTTAAAAGTAACACAATAATAACTGTGATAAAGGAAACGATAAACATGGCTACAGCACCTTCAATAGTCTTTTTGCCGTCAATAAATTTACCTTCCAGATGATGTTTACCGAACTTTTTCCCTACTAATGCAGCGGCGGCATCTCCAAGCCCCCAGCCCAGAATCACAGCCAGTGCAAGATATTTTGCTCCAAATATTCCCCAACATATCCAGATTACGGCGGCAAACATTCCAAATACTGCAATGAGACTTCTTTTTATTTCACCGCCGTCCCGCTCCGCAAGAATATTTGAGTACCCCTCTAGTTTTTCTGCTAAGGTTAAAGCTGGATATACCAGTGCTGCAAATACAACTGATGCTAATACCGCATTATGCCAGCTGTCAAATAGATACAAAAGAACAGGTGCTGAACCAAGTAAAATAAAATGAAGTGTCTTTCGGTATAGCTCTTCAGGAACTTGTGTAAATAACCGAATTGCTAAAGCACAAGATGCACAAGTAACAAAATATACAAGAAGTTTTGAAAAATCAAATAAAAATGCAATCACTTTGGTTTTCCTCCGATGACTTTTTATCTCAACATATTTTTAACCATTTTTTCATCTACCGATACAGTTGTTTAGGTTTTCCACCTTTTATTATAAGATACAGTTAGTAAAAATCAATCTAAAAGACAGCTATTTAAATCTATTGTGCAGTGGTTCAAGTCCCCGTGGATTTTTTTGTTGCAGGTGCTTGTTTTTTAGTGTCTATAGAAAAAACATTACGATAAAAGAATTTAAACATTTAGGAGGGCAAGAACGCAATTCCTGCCTTCCTAAATGTTATCAATCTGCCAGTCAATAGGGGTTTTATTATGAGAAATAAGAAAATTATTAGTTCTGGAAAATGGTCTGCTACCAAAAAAACCGGCGTGGGCGGATAATGGACTGGGATGAACCGATTTAAGAATTAAGTGACGGGATTCTGTTATTAAACTTTGCTTTGACTGAGCATTTTTTCCCCAAAGAATAAAAACTACAGGATCTTCCCTACCGTTTAAAAGGGAAATAACTTTAGCCGTAAATTGCTCCCAACCTATATTACTATGAGAATTTGCTTGTCCTGCTCTGACAGTTAAGGAGGCATTTAAAAGCAGTACCCCCTGATCCGCCCATTTTTTTAAATAGCCGTTGTTTGGTATGAAACAGCCTAAGTCATTTTGAAGCTCTTTAAAGATATTGATTAAAGATGGCGGCGGCTTAATTCCGGGCTTAACAGAAAAACTCAGACCATGGGCTTGGTTAGGACCATGATAGGGATCTTGACCTAGAATAACAATTTTGACCTTTTCATAGTCGGTGTAATGTAAGGCGTTATAGACATCATATACATCCGGGTAGATTGTTTTAGTCCGATACTCTTTAATTAAAAATTCCCGTAGGCGTAAATAGTATTCTTTGTTAAATTCGGCACCAAGTAACTCCTGCCAGCCGTTTTTTAAAATTTGCATTTTACTCACCTCAAGCAATTATATCATGACTGCATCTAAAAGTGGGCGGCTATAATAGTGGGACGTCAAAAATTGCTGTCTGATATCAAGCAATAGCTGCAAAAAAAGGAGGATTTTAGCTAAATATGTTGAAGGTAAAATACTAATAATATTTGTTATTATCCGGTTCTGAATTTAAAAAGGGGATGGGCAAGTTAATGAAAAGGTACATAGTGATATTTTTAGCTATTATAGTTGCTGTTGTTTTATTCCAGGGATGTACTAGTAGTCTGGTTAGGGAGCTGGAATTTAAGAAAGGAGATAATTTACCAAAAATCGGTGCTGCTAAAGACTTTTCATTAATTTCATCTTCAGATCAAATATTTAAGCAATGGTCTGAATCAGCTCATGCAAATCCGGTAGCGGCTACCATAGGCAGGGATGGGTGTGTTCTTTGTCATGACGGGGAGGCTTTTAGTCAACAGCTGGTTCAGTCCGAAGATTTACATATATCCGCAGGACAAAATTGTTTTACATGCCATCAAGGCTTTGGGGGTGAATTAAAACAAGCCGGAATAATCAGTATACCAACGAAAGAAAATTCTATCTCAGGGGCAGGAGCGTTATGTATGAGCTGTCACAACAGTAGGGTAAACCCTAACATTTATGATCCCGGTTGGTCTGAACCTCATTATGGTTCCCAAGGGGATATTTTAACCGGCACCGGAGGTATTAAATTAAATGAGGAGCTGCAATACAACAATACCTTTGGTCATATTAGCTTGGATAACTCCTGCGTAGACTGTCATATGCCCAGGCTGGACAAGGGTTTTCGCAGCCACAGCTTTGCAATGGAGGCAAAAAATGCAGAATTAATCTGCGGTGCCTGCCATGATGATGTAGTAGATTTCAATATCAAAGCCAATGAGGATTATGATGGCGATGGTGTAGTTGAAGGGATGCAAGACGAAGTTTTGGGTTTGATGAATATTTTGCTGCAAGCAATTAATCAGAGCTTGGAGGGTGGTTACTTTGAAACTGCCAGAGGAGCTTTTGTATTTTACGATAAAGAGGGTAACCCTTTTGAAAATGTTCCAAAAGAAATATATTTAGCGGTTTATAATTACACCTTAATAAACCACGATGGAAGTAAAGGTATCCATAACCCGTTTTTTACCGCACAATTATTGCAACAGTCTTACAAGGCGTTAACAGGAAAGAACATTGAAGGGGCAAGCATCATACACTAATTTTTACAGATGTGAGGTGGGGGAAATGCAACTAAAAAAAATTCTGGAAAAAAGCTTATTGGTTAAATTATTAATTCCTTTTGTTTTGGTTCTTCTTATTTCTACATTTATCGGATCTGCTTTAATTATTAACTATTTAAACGAGCTGCCTATGGAGCAGGAAGTTAGCAGGCTGAGAAGCGTTGCTATTCAATTAGATTCCATTTGGGGTAACATGGAAAGTACCCATCAACACATTTTGCGTCAGACCAATATTAACTCCTACAATGCCGCCAGCATTGGTATGTATGAAGCAATTGCCACTGTTCGAAGTTTTTCCGATAAAATGAAAGCAGAAAACACCAGTGTGCGGATAAGTGCGGAAAGTCCTAAAAACAAGGAAAATAGTGCTGATGAATGGGAAACAAGTGTAATAGAAGGGTTTAAAGCTGATGAAAACCTGCTGGAGGGCTATGAGGTACTTGAGGATCAAAATGGTACATACTTAAGATATGTCATGCCTATCAAATTGGATGAATATTGCCTAGGCTGCCATGTCGGCTCTGTGGGGGGTATTCACGGTGTTTTTAGTATGATGACTTCTTTGGATGACTTAATAGCTCAATCAAGATTGATGTCCACCTTCGTATTTTTAGCAGGGGGCTTGATTATTGTTTTATTGGGGGCCTTTATGTGGATTGTGTCAAGGCGAGTGATTAACAAACCTTTAAATGAAATTAATAAACAATTAAAGGATATGAACTCCGGTGAAGGTGATCTGACATATCAATTGGTGGCTAGATCTGAAGATATCATTGGTAAAATAGCAGCCCAATTTAATGCGTTTTTATTATATTTAAGAAAAATGTTTACTCAAATTAATGCTTCATCTAATGATTTAGAAAAAGCCGCCGTTGATATATCTGCAGGTATAGTGCATACAAGACAGGTGTTGGCTAATAATTCTGCTCAAGTAAATGAGCTTGTAAGTATATCTGCCACCTTGGCTGAAAACCTTGTAGAAATTAAACATAGTTCGGAAGAGGTTGCCAATAGTGCTACTCATATATCTATCTTGACTCAGGAATCCTTCGAGGAAAGTGAAGAAGTGACTAAAGAGGCAATGGAATCCGGTAGCAGTATGGATAGGGTTGTATCCTCGGTCAGTCATGTACATGATAAAGTTAGTGAGCTGGAAACAGTATTTGAATTGCTGAAGGAATCCATTAACAAGATAACTAACTTTGTAAGTAATATTAATGATATTGCATCTCAAACAAATATGTTAGCTTTAAATGCAGCTATTGAATCCCAAAGAGCAGGGGAAGCAGGTAGGGGGTTTGCGGTAGTCGCAGAGGAAGTAAGAGGTTTAGCTGAGCACTCCTCCCAATCTGCTAAGGAAATTTCTCAGATTATTAAGGAGCTTGCAGATAAAACACAAACTGCAAACAACCATTTGCAAGAATCAGGGGAGGCAGTTAATCATAGTAAAAAAGAGGTTGAAGAAGCCCAAAAAATGATTAAATCCATTATTCAAAGGATAGAGCAGATTGGCAGCAATATTCAGGGTATAAGTGCTGCTTCACAGCAGCAAAGTGCGGCCAGTGAAGAAATATCTGCCTCTATTAATGAGGTTTCAAGGTTTGGTACACAAACTGCACAAACAGCTGATGCTTTCTCCAACTCGATTAGAGAACAATTGGCTTCAATGGGGGAAATTGAAGAGGCAGTCCTTTCCTTAGAGAAAGTGGCCAAAGAAACTTCGGAAATGATTAATAAATTTAAAGTTTAATAATATAGTGCCAAGAGGCTGTGATCAGATTGCTCAAAAACAAGAGCTGTTAAACCAAACGGATAAAGAATGTTTTCTCGGCTTAATTATCTGGCAGCCTCTTTGGCTAAATCTCTGGCCTTACTTGCAAGATCTATAGATTTTCCCAGGGTGTTCATCGCCTTTTGTGGGTTGTGAAATCCCATACTATTTTCTGCACTGACCCAATCCCAATACCACTGACCCTCTCTATGTAGGGCTCGGGCTTCCTCCAGTAGCTTTTCATCAACATTTGCCGATTCACCGGCGGCGGCAATCGCATTGACCGCTTCTACATTGGCTTGTCCAGCCCGATCCAATAAATCCTTATTTCTGTCCTGGGTATAAAGAACTCTATCTCGCAAATCATCCATATTGCCGCGATGGCAGACACCACAGGAATTTTCCATCTGTTTTAAAGGGCTGGTCCACCAATGGGATGATATCTTCGTGTTGCCCTCTACTACATAGGGCATATGACAGTCTGCACAGGATACCCCTCGGGATTGATGGGGGCCATCAGTAAACATCTCAAAATCAGGATGTTGGCCTTTTAAAAGCTTTGTACCCGCATCGGGATGTGTAAAATCGGCAAAGTCAATTTCTTGATAATACTCATATACATCCTCTGGATCCATACCGTTTTTCCACGGAAAAACAGGTATAAAATTATCTGTTTCAAAATAATATTCCACATGGCATTGGGCACATACATAGGAGCGCATTTCTTGCAGGCTGGCCTTTGCTATATTTATCCCTTGTTCTTCCAAAGCTTCAACCAAGGCAGGCCGCGTAATTCTCAGGCTCATAGTTTCAGGATCGTGGCAATCGCTACAACCAATGGGGTTGACAAATCGTTCAGCTGCTTCTTTAAAAGGCATGCTGTAAAATGCGTCTCCCATTTCTTCAATGGTTTGCGGAATTTCTGTGCTTTTACAAACCCAACAGACAGCTCTGGGGGGATTTCTTTTAGTCTTTTTTACATCTTCAATGGCGTAAACATGACCTCGATCTTCCAGGTATTCTTCTGCAAAACCATAGCCCTTCCAAAGAACCTTCATATAAGGATATACATCCAAGTTGCTTTTTTCGTGAGATCCTCCATAAACGCTTGGTCCTTGGCTCATATCATAATTTTTTAAATAACTTTCGTATTCTCGGGGATAATATTGGCCAAAAACCTCATTGCTTGTTTCTTTAGGATTCAGGACTACCGTGTGGGGAGGCAATTGAGGTTTGCCGGCCTTCATACCAGCTTGATAGGCACCTATACCTATAACGGCAGCTATTAGAACTATACCTGCCAGGGCAATTATCTTTTTATTCACCGGATCACCTACTATCAGTTTATTAGTAAACCAAGTTTTTAACTTTTCCGTGGGGCGAGTGGTGGCAATGGTAGCAATTTAACCCATCGCCCTTAGTTATTTCCCTAACGAAGGTGCTGTGGCATTTAACACAGTTATCTTGAATTATTGTTTGGCTGTCGGTCTTTAATTCAATATGGGCTGGAGAACCCTTGATAAAAAAAACATAAGCATCAATTAAACCGGATTTTGCTTTGTATAAGGGCTTTTCAATTAGGCCCTCGGGAACATGGCAAGAATTGCAATTGGTTTCCTCCCGATGAGAAGAGTGGGCCCATGTTTCATAGTGGGCATTCATGATATGGCAGGAACCGCAAAACTCTGCACTTTCGGTCAGGCGAACAGCTGCACCGGCACCAAACACAATTACTAAAAACAAGACACCTAAAAACAGTGTTACCCTTTTCAACTGGTCACCCCTAGTCTGTTAGATAATAATATTGTTGCCAAGATAGGCTAATTTATGTGATAAACCCTGTATAGCTTGTTGTCGGCAATAAGAGTAAATGGGATACTAAGTCGACTTTCGATCGCATTTCCAAGTTAGGATATAATAAGATTATTTTATTGTAAATTCGTATTAACCCTTGGGTCTAAAAAACAAGGCAGCGAAAAAGGAAAAGATAATGGCCGATGAAATACCTGCACTGGTAATTTCAAAAATTCCTGTAACTACTCCGACAAGGCCGTGGATCTTCAGCTCCCCCAAGGCCCCTTTAACTAGAGAGTTACCAAAACTGGTGATGGGAATTGAAGCGCCGGCCCCAGCGAATTCAATGAAGGGCTCATAAAGCCCCAATCCTCCTACTATTGCACCCAGAACTACTAGCAGGGTAGATGTGTGAGCAGGCGAGAGCTTAAAAACATCGAAGCAGATTTGGCCGAAGACACAAATCAAACCCCCTATCACAAAAGCCCAAAAAAAATCCATAGATTTTTTACTCCTTTCCTCTCTCAATAGCTACAGCGTGAGCAATACAAGGAATGCTTTCACCTTGTTGGAAGGATAATGGTGATAGCAAGGCACCTGTGGCAACTACCAGAATTCTTTTGAAATCTCCTTGTTGAAGTTTTTTAAGCAAATGACCATAGGTCACTACGGCTGAACAGCCACAGCCACTTCCCCCGGCTTGTACATTTTGCGTTTCATAATCATAAATCATCATTCCGCAATCATTATATTGAGTTTTTTCAATAGGAAAGTTGTGTTTTTTAAATAATTCCAAAGCCAGCTCATAGCCCACCTTAGCAAGATCACCTGTAACTATTAAGTCATAATGATTCGGCTTAATTTGCAAATCTCTGAAATGGGCTTGAATTGTATCTACCGCTGCGGGTGCCATAGCGGCCCCCATGTTGAAAGGGTCTTTCAGTCCCATATCTACAACTCGTCCGATTGTAGCCGAGACAATCTTTGGCCCTTTTCCTGCCTTAGCTATCACAGCGGAGCCGGATCCGGTCACGGTAAATTGAGCAGTAGGGGGTTTTTGTGCACCGTATTCGGTAGGATAGCGAAATTGTTTTTCCGCACTGGCATTATGACTGCAAGCGGAAGCCAGTACGTAGTTTGCCGAATCGGAAGCAATAATTAATGACGCAAGAGACAGTCCTTCCATAGCTGTTGAGCAGGCACCAAAGATGCCTAAAAAAGGAGCGGCTAGGGTTCTGGCAGCAAAACTACTGCTAATGATTTCATCCATCAGATCGCCGCCAATATAAAAATTAATTTGTTCTTTAGTCAGGCCGGCATTTTCTATAGCCAGCTTGTTGGCTTCTTCCAAAAGAGTTCTTTCAGCTTTCTCCCAGCTTTTTTGTCCTATAGACAGATCACCGTGGATAATGTCAAAATCCTTGGCTAACGGGCCTTGCCCCTCAAAGGGCCCAACTACTGTAGCTGTGCCAATAATAGTTGGTTGGTTTGGAAAAAGCCAAGTCTGGTGTCCTTTCAACATTAAACCATTCCCCCTATGTGTGGATTAAATAGCCAATGTAAAATTCCTATGATAAATGCGGCGACTGTCCCAAAAACGATAACAGGTCCCGCTACCTTAAACATTTTGCCTCCAACTCCTAAAACCATTCCCTCACTTTTGTGTTCCAGTGCCGCAGAGGACATAGTGTTTGCAAAGCCCGTTACCGGAACAGCCGAACCGGCACCTGCCCACTGAGCCAATTTGTCGTAAACGCCTGAAATTGTTAGTATGGTTGATAAAATAATCATAACAGCCACAGTGGGATTGCCTGCATCTTTTTGTTCGAACCCTGCCCACTTAATAAAAGCCGTTTGCACCACTTGGCCTATTAAACAAATGGTTCCCCCTGCGACAAAAGCGTGCCAGCAATTTGTAAATAAAGGTCTTTTAGGTTCCTTATCTAAAGCCAACTCTTGATATTCTTGTTGTACAGGAGTTAGTTTTTTCATTTTATTATTGGACAATTTTAAACCTCCTACTTGCTTAATATAGGCTGTACAGCCGCAATAACTTCCTGTAATTCTTCAGAGCAATTTCCATACAGCTTTTTGACATTTTTGTTTTTGCTACTCAGACCAAACATTTCAATATCCGCCTCACATTTTTTAAGTGTTGCCAGTAGTTGGGCTTTTTCTTGTGGTTCAGGAAGCAGCAGTTTATCATCAAAACAATCTATTTTAAGTTGACCATAGGTGTCTACTTGTCCGATAAAGACATTCTCAACAGAAGCTCCTATTTTTTCAAGCTCTGTTGATAGCCAACCCCGGCTTAGGCCTAGGGTGGCAAGGGGTTCATCCATAATTTTACCATCAATGATCACAGTTTGTGGTTCCTGCTCATTAGCTGTTTTTATGCCTAAATTTTTTGAGGTAAGGGGTTGATTTTCTCTTTTGAGCAAAACATTTAATTCACCGCCCGCTTCCAAAACTGCAAATTCAACATCTGCAAATTCAAAGGCGTTTTTTGCTCTTAAACTCTCTAATAGGTTGTCAGCGGTATAACGGGCCTTTGTCAAATTATCTTCTAAAACCTTGCCGTCTTTAATTAATATTTCACCTTTGCCTTTAATAAAATCTCTGGCAATTTTACTTTTTAAACTAAGATAATCTAACCCAACAACTACTCCCATCCAAACGGACATGGAGATGAAGCCTAAATACCAGTTTGGCCAAATACCGATTGAAATGGCAGAGGCAATACCACCGACAGCAATGCCGGTAATGTATTCAAAATAGGAAAGCTTGCCCAGTTGTTTTTTGCTGAGCAGTTTAGCTAAAAGAAAGAGTGCAATTATGGCTGCCAGTGTACGCATTATTATTTCTATCCACTGCGGCACTAACTATCCCACCTTTTTAATTGGTTTTTTTATATTGTTCTATCCTTTGCCATTAATAATTCTTCTGGGTGCTTCCTTTGTTTTCCGCTCATTAGATTTCTGTTAAAACGAATAATAAAAACAGCATGGATCGAAATGAGGTGATATAATGACCATTGCATCAAATGTTAAAACTTGTCTGGCTTCCTTAAAAAGTGCTCAAGCCAGCCTGGAGCAATTCGCTTTGGGCACCCAAAATAAAGAAGCAAAAAATCTTTTTGAAAATGCGGCAAAAAGTACCCAACAGGTTGTAGAGCAAATAGAAACAAGAGTTCAGCAAATTGAGCTGGAGGAACCGCAGTACAAAGGCTTCTAAACGAAAAAGACAGGGGGAAGCCTCCCCCTGTCTTTTTCTAATCTGCATAAAAATTTGTATAGGGGCCTGAACTGAAAAGGGTAAAATTTGTTGTTTCGCTGAAACTTGCTTCAGCGATTAGATCTTCCATGTCTTCTTTAGCCCTTGCAATCATGGAACGAGCTTTTTCAAGGAGCCCTGCCCCTTTTAAAGCGGTTCTATCCATTACAGTTCCAATTTTTTTCTAAAATTCGGTAACAGCATGCCCAGAAGAGCCACCGCACCTACACCATATAAAATTTCATTTCCCTGTGTTTTAGTGGGCTCACCCATTTATACAGCTAGAAAGCACCTAGCAGTCTACGGTTTAGACACAGATCAAAAGAAACGGGAACAAATCTAATTAGTAAAGTTTCCATTGGAGGAATTTGGTTTAAATAGTTCTTCGTCGACTGTTTAAACAAGAGGTTTTTGCTATGGAAATGTAGAAGGAGCTTCTGTCAAATTCAAATTTTTTAAAAAACACTCCACAATATTACAGGACGGTTATGGCTATTATTTTTACTGGGGTAATAATAGCTTTTTTGTATTTAGTTTTTACTAAGAGAAGGCTCTTAGGATAAAAAAATGCTATGCCGGGGATGAGCTACTTTGCCAAGGAATGGCGGGAAGATTTTTGGCAAAGAATGTGTCTGGATATTTTTGTGGCTTGCTATATAAAAGACTCTTTACCATAATGTTTTTGAACAAGCACCTGTGGGTACTATGATAACCAGCAGAAACAAAAGTGTCTTGCAAGAAAAGGTTACCAACATAAATCCGCTTTGCTTTCTCACCTTTCGGATAGAGCCTACAGTTGTAAATATGATCAACATTAGACGATGGAACTTATCCCCAAAGGAGGTTATAAGCTCACCGACTATCATCCGGAAAGCTTGCTTGGTAATCGTGATCTTTCCTATAATGAGATGATTGCCCTGAATATCGCCAATTGGTTGGGGGGGAGTGGTCAAGGGTTTTTAACACAAGGGAGCGGAAAGAGCAGGGGTTTAGGAGGTGTTATCAAAGCCGCTGCAGAACATATTAAACATCGTAAGCTGCTAAAGTTTTCACTATAGCTATTGTATCTTCTATTGGGCAGCCCTTTATGTTAAAAGTCAGGAAACAGAAGAACACAGGCAAGGATTGACTAAATTATCAATAATGTTAGGAACGGAACTTGGCCTAACTAAAAAGGAAAGGTAAAAAGGGGGCAAATAAAATGGATCAGGCTTTAATCAAAACTCATCAATTAACCAAGCGTTATGGTGCTACTCCTGTGGTAAATAAGCTTAATTTGGAGGTTAGAGCGGGAGAAATTTACGGTTTCCTAGGTCCCAACGGAGCAGGTAAAACAACTACAATCAGAATGCTGACAGGGCTAATGGAGCCTAGCGAAGGAGAAGCCTTTATTTGTGGTTATAATATTAGAAAGCAGCCGACACAAGCCAAAGCATTAATAGCTTATGTGCCTGATCAGCCTAAATTGTATGGCAAATTGTCAGCATGGGAATTTTTGCAGCTCATAGCTGCCCTTTACCGTATGCCCAAGGATATAAGCAAAAAGCGGGCGGAGGCTTTGCTTGAGATGTTTGGACTTTTGGAACGGGCGGATGAACTTTTGGAAGGGTATTCTCATGGAATGAGGCAAAAGGTTGTTTTGGCTTCCGCACTTATTCACCAACCCAAGGTAATATTGTTGGATGAACCCACAGTAGGTCTTGATCCCGCCAGTGCACGTTTACTTAAAGATGTTTTGTTGGAAATGGCTAAACAAGGGGCCGCTATTTTTGTTTCGACCCATATCCTGGAGATTGCCGAAAGAATGTGTCATAGGGTGGGTATTCTCAATCAGGGAAAATTAATTGCCCAAGGTAGTACTGAGGAATTGCGAAACACTGTTGGCCACACAGGGGAAAGCCTGGAGGATATATTCCTTGACCTTACGGCGAGTCAAGAGGATGATGAGTTACTTAAAAGCTTGGGGGGAAATTTAGAATGAAAAACATTTTGCCGCCTCCACTGGAGACTCCCCCGCTGTCCCAATCCTTTACCAGTGATTTGATACTGTTGACAAAAAATCAGATAAGGGTTACTTGGAATAAGTGGAGATATCTGCCTAAAAAGCATTTGATTATTATGGGTATCGCTTTAATAGGGCTGTTGAGTTTTGTTATCTATTTGGGCTCCTTAGCTTATGGTGCCATAGGAAGTGTTTCGCCTGAATTAGGTAGGGGGTTATTAAGTTTAATATTTATGAGCGGTATGGTTGCCCAAATATTTTTTGGTATTACCGCTGCTTTTACCTCCCTTTATATGTCCGAGGATCTTGAGCTTCTTTTTATGGCACCGGTATCACTTAAAGCTGTTTTTGCTGTAAAATCATTAAATGTGTTTATTAGTAATTTAGTTACCGCTATTTTATTTGTTTTACTGCCTGCCACATTTTACGGATTGTTTTTTCAAGCCGGCGGACTTTTTTATCTAGCGGCTGTTTTAGTTAGTCTTGGTCTTTTAATTATCGGCACAGCTCTTGCAGAATTGTTAAATTTACTGGTGATGCGCGTCATTCCTCCGCATCGCAGTAGAGAAGCTGTAGGAGTTATAGGTGCTTTGGCGGGTGTTATAATAGCTCTGATGTTTCAAATACCCAATTTGGTGGCAGGCAGGGTGGAACAATTTGATTTCAGCTCATGGCTGACGGGAAACGAGCAACTCTTAAATATAATGGACCTTTTTCCCTGGGGCTGGGGTTCCAAAGCCTTGGCTGCCTCTATTTCGGGAAACGGGTTAACTGCCTTTGCTTGGAGCCTTTTAACCTTGTTTTTTGGTCTGCTACTCTTTGGTATAGCCTTTAATTTTGTCGAGCGTGGTTTTCGCCAAGGTTTTATTTCCTTGAGCCAAGGGGAAGGGGGGCATGGCCGCAAATCCAACCGAAAAGCGAGAAATGCCGATAACATTCAAGCCTCTGCCCGGCGTAGGGAACCTGCCTTGTTAAATAAAATATTTGCTGAAGTAAAAGCGGAAGAAAAGCTCGGAGCAAAAGCCTCAATTTTTATTGGGGTATGGGCCATTGCAAAAAAAGATTTGCTTTATTTAAAGCGGGACATCAGGGAATGGTTTGGCTACTTAATGCCCTTAATTATAATGGCATTTTTTATCGGCCAGTATTTTTTCCTTGGTAAATCAGATATGTCTCAAAGCACCTTAATCACCGTCTTGGTGATGTACACTATAATGTTTAGCGGCAATATGGCCTTGCAGTCCTTTGGTCGTGAAGGGGAATCTGATTGGCTGCTAAACAGCGTGCCCTTAACCGGCTGGCCCGTGGTCTTTGGCAAATTAGTGGCCTCAGTTTTGCCGACTTTAATTTTAATGGAAGTCTTATTGGTAGGAAGCGGCATAGCTATTGGCTTTAGTTTTCCCGTGCTGCTTGCCCTTGCAAGCGGGGCTATCTTTTTATCCCTTGGCTCCAGTGCTGTCGGCCTGTTTTATTCCATCAATAATAGTCGCTTTAATCCGGAAAATCCACACCAGAGGATCGCACCGGGGGCCTCCTTGGTGATGTATTTGATTAATCTTATTTTTATCCTGTTTTTATCAGTGGGAATTTTAATAATTACCCGGCCCATCGAGTTGGTTTCTCTTATAGAGCAACTCCCCCCTGTTGCTTTTGAATGGGGATTTATCTCAATTATTACCTATGGGCTGTACCTCATTACCAGGCCCTTGTTATGGCCTGCTTGGGCGGGGGTATTGACAGGGGTGTTGATAACCGCCGTAGTTTGGGCGACAATGTTTTTCGGTTTCATGGCGGCAACTGTCAGTCAAAGTCGCAAAGGGTTTAAGGTGGAGATTGTATCAAGCAAAAAGAACAGCAATAAAATGCTAATCAAAAGATCAATGGGAAGTAGGTAAGGGATACAAAATAAGGCGAAAATAGTTGGAGCCACTGAAACTGTGTGTTCGGATTTGAATGGTGTCTGCTAGAAATTCCACAAGGATCAAAGCAGGCAGGTTTTTTAACCTTATTTAAAAATAATGTAAAAATCGGTCGGCAGTTCAGTGGCTTTTGAACCAAATATGTGTAAATTTTATTTTAGCTGACTTGGGGCTCGCCTTTTAGGGCGAGAATATCAGCAAAGGCTTGGCCTATTTTTTCTTCTGTCCCTGTTAGTATTAAGGTTACAGATCCTTCGGAGCCTGCAATACCTCCTGAGGCTATACAGGTTGCTTCAATACCATAAAGAATTTTTAAGGAGGTAATTTCAGTGACTGCAGTGGCTCCCATCATTGGCATGAGAGTGGCTCGATTACCGATTGCTTTATCAGCGGGGCAAACAGCTAGGAGCTCCACCGCTGCTCGCACATCCGGTATGAGCTTTTCAAGCCCTATAGCAACAATTAGTTCAACACCTCTTTTCATTACAGGTCCCCAAGCAGCACCTATTGTACCCCCTAGGGCATTAGAGGATAATACAGCTGTTAACCCGGTGTGATCTATTGCATTGCCCCCTTTAATAAAAATATCCCCCGGTGCCATTTCTTCTAAATAAGCCTTCCAATGATAGTCTTTTTCCCTAGTCTTTCCTTTTGTTATGACATAGGGGTTGATTCGTCCTTCTTCAGTGCTGATTCCCGTTTTGCCTTCGGTTATAATGCCAACGGAATAGGTGCTCTTTTTTTCAATGGTTTGTCCCAGCAATTCTTCAGCGATAAAAGCGTTAGTAGTTCCCCCTGCCAAAATAATGGTATAATTCTTAAGGGCCTTTTGAATACTTGGTAAGGCCGCAACACCTTTAGCTATAAGTCTTTTTGATTCGCTGGATGTTAAAGTTATTTGTGCACGCATTTAATTTCCTCCTTACTGGTATAAAAATGGTTTTTTTATTGCATTTATATTATAACATATCTTTTTCGGAGGGATGGTGCTTTACAGCCTCATTTCCTAAGGCAAAATTGTTTTTAATCGGTTTTTTATGCCCTAAGGCAAAGACTTTTTGTACTTTATTTCTTAAGCTTAATATAATAGGCAAGTTTTGCAACAATGCCAAAGATTAAACTGGAAAGAGGTGAGAATATGCTTAATAGTACAACCAAGCTGGGGCGAAGAATCATGGCGACAATAGCGGTTATTGCCGGTTTGCTGGCAATTATTGTTGTGCCCGAGTTAGCTATGAAGGTAGCAAATCTAGTCACCAAAAATGCCTCAATGGCAATGGAAATGTTAAATAGACCAAATATTATTGCGGCTCCCAACTTGGTATCTATTTGGTATCCTATTTGGAGTGGTTTTAGTGTGGTAGCAGGTGTAATCTTATTATTATCAGCTTTACCGATAGCCAGGGGGGAAAGAAGAGGGAGATCGGCAGCATTGGGGGCATTGTTTTTTCTCTCAATTTTCGGCATGTATGCCATATGGCCGGTTACTTTTTTTGCACGGCTTATGTTCGGAGAGATCGCTATTGGGCAGATGAGTTTTTTTGCCAAGGAATTATTAATCAATCCTCTATCAATTTTTTTAATAGGAATTATACCCTTCTTTATTATTTTGTTATCCCAAAAAATTAATTTAAAAAACAAACTGGTTGAATTTGTCCTTTACTTCTCCCTTATTATAGCTACAGGCCTAAGCTTTATGACCGGTCACACTGCACTTAGGGCCCTATGGAGCTCTTTAATAGATAAACCCCAGATAATTGATAAAGCCCTGGCAGTGGGAACAGTAACTAATTGGATAGCCGTAGTTATAATTATAATAGCGATTCCATATCTAACGGGGAATATAAGAAAAGGCTGGTTTTTAGGCCTAGTGGGCTCTTCAGCGGCTATTATTGGAAATGGCATTTTAATAGTTGGAAACTTAGATATCACAGATTACAAAATTGCCATGGTACTGGCTCTGGTTGCTTTTTTGTTACTAAGTCTGCCTATAGTTAAAGAAAAATTAGTTGAAAATAGTTAATTGGTATTAACCTTCTTTGTATTATTTTATTATCAAGCAAGATAGCTGGGATTTACAGCTATCTTTTTTTTATTGGAAGGATTTTGTAGAATTTTGTTGAAATAACAAGTTATTATTCTAATTAGTAATAATAGTTGTTTGAGAAATCAAAGGGGGCCTTATGCCGATGGATTTTGCCCTGTTTTTTTCACTGATGTTTTTCGCTGTTTTTACAATGTATATGTTTTTTGGGGCGTACATTATCTATCGAAACCCCACAGCTACGGTTAATAAATTGTTTTTTGCAATTAGCATTTCCCTGGTTTTTTGGGCCTTCGGTTTTTCAATTGCCAACTCAGCACAAAATTTAGAGTCGGCCTTGTTTTGGCGAAGGGTTTCGGCTGTTGGCTGGGGAAGCATGTATGCTTTTTTGTTGCATTTCTTTTTAGTGCTTACAAATAAAAATAAAATAATCAGTAAAAGAATTTTTATCTGCTTATTATACCTTCCTGCTGTAATAGCTGTTTATGCCTTTGCTCTTTCCCCGACCTTAACAGCAGCCCAATATAATTTAATAAGAATGGATTATGGATGGATCAATATATCGGTCAAGAATGGACTGGATATTTTTTTCTATATCTATTATGGAACTTATATGCTTTCTTCCTTAGTAATTATAGGTCTTTGGCGAAAAAGCTCTTCCGAATTAAGTGTTCAAAGGCAGTCAAAGTTGATCTTTAACTCTATGCTAATGGCTCTGATTCTAGGCAGTCTTACTGATGTCATCTTGGTTTCGTATTTGCCAATCCCTCTTCCTCAGATGGCCCCCGTGGTTATTTTAATTCCCATTACCGCAATTTACTATTCCATGAAGCGTTATGGCCTAATGGTAGAAATAGTTGAGGATGAGAATAAAACTTTGATCCTAAGCGTAAAAACTCGGGCGATATTATACTATCATATAGCAGTTACATTTTTGGCTGCCAGCAGTATTAGTTTTACATCCTACTTTTTCTCGCGAATGGATCGTGGCGGAGAATCGCCGGGTGGTTTTTTGTTCGCCAGCGGCATCTTATTTATTATAGGTGCCTTAATATTGGCTCTTCAGCTAGTTAAAAATAAAAGGGTTAAAGACCTGCTGATCATGTCAACTTTGGTTTCCTCCATACCGATAGTTATGTTGATATTTATTAAAACAGCAGCGGCAACCATGGTTTGGGCCTTACCCATTATTTTAATGATAGCTTCCCTTGTTTTTAACACGAGACTTCCTCTAATCATCATGACCGCCGTTATAGTCGCTACCCAGGTTCTATTGTGGCAAATAACAGCCCAGGAACCGCTTAATGCTCACAATTTGGATTATCTATTGCGTATAGGTATGTTTTTGATAGCTTTTTGGATGGGTTCGGCCATTAATAAAATTTACCTTAGAAGGCTAAGAGAGAACATCTACCAAGCTAATTTTCAAAAGCTTGTTTCCGAAGTATCATTTGATTTTGTTAGTGTCAGCCAAGCCAGCAGCGATGATAAAATTAATAGTGCCCTAGAAAAGATAGGTAACTTTTTTGATGTGGATCGGGCCTACATTGTTTTAATCAACGACGAAAAGCAGACCCTGTCCTATGGTTATGAATGGTGCAAAGCAGACATCTATTATCAAACGAGTATCAACGGAGAAATACCCAAGGATAGATTCCCATGGTGGGTACAGCAATTTCAAGGCAAACAACCAATTTATATTGAAGATGTGAAAAAATTGCCCGACGAAGCCAGGGAGGAAATAGCCCTACTCAATCGATTAGATAATAAAACCGTAGTAATGTTTCCCATCGAAGAAAATGGCGATTTGATTGGTTTTATTGGTTTAGATACCGTTGCTTCCACTAAACATTGGTACCCAAAAAGCTTTGAGTTGTTGGATATCTTATCCAATCTGTTGGCTAACGGCTTTATAAAAATGAAATCCGAAAAAGAAATTGAATTTATGGCCTATTATGATGTTTTGACTACTCTGCCGAATCGCATTTTGTTTTCTGACAGACTGACTCAGGCCATTAATTTGGCTAAAAGGACTGAAAAGCTTATTGGGGTTTTATTGATGGATTTAGATAGTTTTAAGTCTATTAACGATACCATGGGGCATGGTGCCGGGGATACCATTATTAAAGAGGTCGCTCAAGGTTTGGTGGATCGTTTACGTAAAACAGATACAGTGTCAAGGTTTGGTGGAGATGAGTTTTTAATTATGCTTAATAATATAGGGAACCCCGAGGATATTATTACGGTTTCTGATGATATTATGGGGATCTTTACAAAACCCTTTGATTTAAATGGTCAGGAATTTTATATCACAGCCAGTGCCGGTGTTGCGGTTTACCCAATTGATGGTGAGGACACGGAAACCTTGATTAAGAATGCAGAGATTGCAATGTATAAAGCTAAATCCAAAGGTAAAAACCAATATGTATTATGCACTGCTGTGATGAAAGAAGAAGTCAGGAGAAATATTATGCTTTCTAATAATCTTTACAGGGCTTTGGAGCGAGGTGAATTAGCTGTTTATTATCAACCTCAAGTCAAGATGCAAACAGGTAAAATTATAGGCTTGGAGGCTCTGCTACGTTGGCAGCACCCTGAAATGGGAATGATACCGCCGGCGGTTTTTATCCCTTTGGCGGAAAACAATGGTTTGATCAATAGCATAGGGGAATGGGTTCTAAAAACAGCCATCAATCAGAATAAAAGGTGGCAGGATCAGGGTTTGATTCCTTTGCGAATGGCGGTTAATTTATCTGTTATACAATTTAGCAATCCACGTTTTGTGAAAATGGTAGAGCAATTACTTCAGGAAACTGGTCTGGATTCAAAATACCTTGAGTTGGAGATTACTGAAAGTATTGCTACAAAAGAGGCCGGTTTCACAGTAGATACACTGAATAAATTAAAAAAACTAGGGGTGTCAATCTCTATTGATGATTTTGGCACAGAGTATTCATCCCTTAATCGGTTAAAAATGCTGCCAATTGATCGTATAAAAATTGATATGCAATTCGTGCAGGGCATAGAGGGTAGTGAAAAGGATCAGGCTATTACAAAAATTATTATCAAATTAGCAAAAAGCCTTGGTCTTGAGGTGTTGGCGGAAGGGGTAGAAACTAACACTCAACTGGAATTTCTTAATCAAAAAATGTGCGATGAGGCTCAAGGCTATTTATATTACAAGCCAATGCCTGCCTCGGAAATTGAAAAAATTCTAAGAACAGGCAGTCAATAAATCAAGGAAACTAAGGGTTACCATCTTTTTCTGTTGTTGATATGTCGGCAGGTGATATTGCCTCTTTTGTTGGTAGCCACAAATTGTCCTCATTTTTTCCGAGAGATGCCAGCAAGGATCTTATGATATTGTTGTTTTCCCTGACACTACTTTTTCGTTTTTCTTTAAACATGGCGTCATCGGCCCTTTTGTAGATAAACATTAAGTTTTCGGAATCCGAAATTGCTGTGGCTATCCCTATGGACAGGCTAAGGGGCAATGAAGGGGTTTTTTTATTTTGTTCTTGTACATTGTCCCTAATCCTTTGGATAATTTGTTGACAGACTTGCTCATTTGTGTTGGGCAGAATCGCCACAAATTCATCCCCTCCCACTCGGGCTAATACGTCCGAAACTCGTAGGGATTGTCTTAACACTTTTGCACAGTTTACCAATAGAGAATCCCCGGCAACATGCCCCAAGGTATCATTGATTAGTTTAAGTCCATTTACATCAATAGAAGCAATGCTAATTGGATATTCTTCACTTATCTCAAATCTTTTTAGTTCCCTTTCAAAATAGTATCTGTTGTGTAACCTGGTTAAGGAGTCGTGGTAACTTAGATATTCCAATTTTAACTCAGAATTTTTCTGCTCAGTTATATCCCTAATTATAGAAATGACTTCCTTTTCAGATACTAAAACCAAACGTTCCTCGAAATAAAATTGTTTTTGCTGGGTTGTGCAGTTGTGTTCAACTATTTGCATTTCACCTGTAGAAACAGCATCTTTAATTGCTCCTATTATTTTTTTAGCATTTTCTATCGGTAAAACAGAAGCAACATCTTGTCCAATAAACTTATTATTTTTAACCTTTTCCAGTATCAATTCGTAGGCAGGAAAATTTTCTTTAATTTCAATATCTAAATACCTTCCATCTACACTATAACGACAAAACATATCTGGTATGGCTTGAAGCATGGCTCTGCTTCGAGCCTCCCTGTCCTTCAGTGCTGAGGATGATGCTTGAATACGTGAAACGGCTAAGTAAATACCAATTAATCCAACAATCCAGATCAGCCCATAACCAGGTAAAAGTGAAAAGCTTCGAGCATGTATCAGGGAGTTATATGGTTCCAAAGGTGTTGTTGCACTAATGGCCCCACGTAAATCTCCAATTTGATAGCCTTGGTGTGCATGGCATTTTAGACACCCTTCCTCAACATAAAAAGGTTTTATCAGTCTTATAGAGGGTACTTGATTAAAATCGGTTATGGCATGAACCTCTTCAATACTACTATCATTTTTTATCATCAATAAAGCTTCTTTTTCCCAGGAATCCGGTGTGTTGACTGGGTTTATGGGGTCCAGACTGGTCAATCTGTTGCGGACTCCTGTGTTGTCTAATCTTACCTGGTAGGCTTGCCGCATAATATATGCAGGGTTAAGTAAGGTAAGGTTCATGCCTTTTGTAGTGGTAATATCGCGATTATCCAGGTGAGAAAGAAAAGAGTTAGGCTCTGTTCCGGGTATAATGGGAACATAAACGCCTCCATGATCCGTAGCCCATGCCCGAAAGGAAAGATCATTATCGGAGGCCATTCGTAAGGCTATTACTGCTTCTTTATAAATGCCGTCACTAATTTGAGTCCAATTCCAACCTAAAAAAAGAACAAGCAGTATAGTCCAGCTTATCAATAGCGAATATACTAATTTATTAAAATTAAATTTAATTTTTGAGGTGCTGGTTACATCGTAATTTAAATTGTGACGGGTTTTTTCTATCATGATTTCTCTCCCCAGGAAGCATTTCTAATGTATTGGATTTAGTAGTTTAAGGTTATTGGACAGCATAAAGCATATACATCATATATACGTCATATACGTCACAAAAGGCTTAAATCCTCTAAAATCATAGACTGTTTCACCTTTAATTCTTAGTGCCGTGGTGCACGTGGGGACATGCTTTATTTGTTGTCATGTTTGATCCGTAGACTGGAAATTCAAACAGATCGGTAGCACATACCACCGATCTATATAGGTTTGTTTTTTAAAAGAGGGTTTTTTTATGTTTTTAAAAATTACTTTAGTTTAATTTCAATGGGGGTGGAAAGTTTAACCACCTGTGAATAAGCAGGGGAAAGATATACTATATCGTAAGTATAATCCTTAAGTGCAAATCTAACTATGAATCTTTGGTCTTCTATATACTTGTCGGTGAGTTCCCCATAAGATGCACCCGTTATGGTTGAAGATCCCCCTATAAAATATTCCTGACCTTCCTCGTCATAATAATTATGTTCCCATAGTTGATGCGAGTGATTTTTTTTGAATTCCGCAGCAGAGAAAGCCAACAGCCAATTTTTATCTATTTGTTCAACACTTTCCAATACTACACCTTGGGGTAGAAAATCAGCGGTTTCATGCTTTAAATCTAAACGTATCTTACCAAGGTTTTTATCAAGCCAGGTTGCACCGGTTATATAAACGGTCAACTCTTTGCATTCATAAAAGAAGGGGCTTTCCAACCAAAAGGATTCCATCATTGGTGAATCCTTGGAACCCGTACCGGTAATGCCATTGGAAATTGGTTCAAAACGGTTACCTTGCTCATCTTCAAGATAAAAATCCAATGATTTCAGCCATGCAGTGTTATTAGTATCAGCTTCTAAGTTTAATCTTAAATGTGTGGGGTAGATTTCCAGATCGCTAATGTTTAATTTTTGTCCTTCTATATCAAAAGTCTCATCAAGGATAATATGTTTACCTAGGCTTGTGTAGTTAGGGTCGAATTCCAGCAGAAATGTAAATTCTGCAATATAAACAGGTTCAATATTCGGCATATCATCCAAAAAAACGTTTTTTTCTTGGTCAAGAGGCATGGGTTTCTTACCGGTATTAGTCCGCTCATTATTATAAACTTTTAGAATTAGTCGTAAGCTGCCCGGCATATCCACATTCTTTTCTATAAAATCCACAGTCATTCGCCTTAATTCCTTGTTGGGCGTATTATAGGAGGCAGAATATAGGGAATAACCCTCTAAGGCGTCCCCATTAAAAGCCTCAATTTTGGGTGTAGATTCTAAAGCAGTATATTGATTTGAATCAAGAGAATAAAAGATTTCCAACTGCTTTT